>JALYKU010000071.1 GCA_030774595.1 Chloroflexota bacterium
GCGCCGCGGTCTTCGTCGCGGCGACCGCGGCCCCCGCCGTACCCGCCGAACATCCCCGCGTACATCGCGTAGCGCGTGATGAGACCCGCCAGGAGACCGAGGAAGCTCGCGATCGTCATGACGACGACGTCGCGGTGCGCGACGTGGGAGAGCTCGTGACCGAGCACGCCCTCGAGCTCACCCTCGTCGAGCCGTCGCATGAGGCCGGTGGTGACGCAGAGGACCGAATTCGCCTGACTGCGGCCGGTGGCGAACGCGTTCGGCATGTCGTTCTGAGCGACCGCGATCCGCGGCTTCTTCATGTCCGCGAGCGTGCAGAGGCGCTCGACGACGCCGTGCAGCATCGGCGCCTCCTCGGCGGTGACCTCGCGTGCACCGAGCGAGAAGAGGGCGATCCGGTCGGACAGGTAGTACTGGAGCAGGAAGAAGCCGCCGACCACGAGAACGACGGTGATCGTCGGCACTCCGAACGCGATGAGCGCGGCGATGAAGATGACGTAGACCAGACCGAGCAGGAAGATCACGAGCGCCATCCGGGTCGCGAGCGCTCCGTCGCCGGGGAAACCGCGGCGGGTCATCGTCCGGGGATCAGTCCTTCCTCGCCGAGGAGCTCGCTGACCTGCGCCAGTGTGGCGTCGGCCGGTGGCAGGACGAGCTCCGAGGGCCCGAGGTGGTCGTCCGGTACGGGCTTCGCGACCTCGCGGACCCGTTGCAGGAGCGCCGCGAGGGCGCGATGGAACCGTTGGTCGTCGCCCGACTCGACCGCCTGCACGAGCGCGTCATCGAGACGATTGAGCTCGCCGATGGCCTCGGCCGGGACCTCGAATTGCCCTTCCTCGAGGATCCGGAGGATCACGAGGCGCTCTTGCTCTGCGCGTCGAGCGCAGGACTGCGGACCTCCTCCTTCAGTCGGGCGAGCTCGGCGTCGACCGACGGCTGCACGCCGACCTTGTCGAGCTCCGCCTGGATGCGGTCGGTCGGCTGCGAAACGTCGTCCAGGGCACCGGACGCCATGAGCTCGTCGATCGCCCCGGCGCGCGCCTGCAATTGCGCCGTCTTGTCCTCGGCGCGCTGCACCGCGAGGCCGACGTCGCCCATCTCCTCCGACATCCCAGACATGGCCTCTCCGATCTGGGCCTGCGCTTCCGCGGCGGTGTAGGTCGCCTTGATCGTCTCCTTGCGGACCCGGAAGGCCTGCACCTTGCCCTCGAGCCGGCTCGACGCGTTGGTCAGCTTCGCCTCTTCGGCCTGGAGCTGGTCGCGCTGCGTCGCGAGATCGCGCAGCTGCGCCTTGACGGCCTCGAGGCGGGTGAGCGCCTCGCGCGCCAGGTCCTCGCGGTTCTGCGCCAGCGCGGCGCGGGCCTGGTCCTCGAGCTTCGTGCCCGACTGATGGAGCTGCTCCGCCTGGAGCTCGACCCGCTTGCGCGACGTGGCCACGTCGGCCAGCCCGCGCCGAACCCGCTGCAGCAGCTCGAGCTGCCGCTGGTATGACAGGTCCAGCGTCTCTCGCGGGTCTTCGGCGCGGTCCAGCATCTTGTTGGCCTTGCTGCTGAAGATGGCCGCGAGCCTTTGCATCAGTCCCATACGTAACTCCCCACCGTGCTCACCCCAGCGTATCGCACGCCGACCGGGTTTCGTGTACCAGGAGTAGCGGGGCGAGCGCTGGCCGACAGCGCAAATGCCGCTGTCCACCTCACCCGGGAGCTCGTCGCGATCCACGCCGGAGCCGCGCGTCACTCCCGATGCCGGCGCGCGACGGAAAGGGCACCACGTGACGCCCCATGACGCTCCGGTCAGGCGCGCGACACACTGGGCGATCCCGTCCCCGAGACATCGCCGACGGTCGAGCGTTGACGGTCTTGTGCGGGTCGGGTTCACCGTCGGCGACGAGCGCTCGGCGCTTATTCTCCCGGGATGGTGCGTCGGCGATCGTCGTGACCGAGCAGCGAAAGCTCGTGAGCGTGGTGTTCGCGGACGTCGTCGGCTCCACGGCGTTCGGGTCGGACAACGATCCCGAGGTCGTGCGCTCCGTCATGGGGTCGTACTTCGAGCGGATGAAGCGGATCGCGGAGACGAACGGCGGCACCGTCGAGAAGTTCATCGGCGATGCGGTCATGGTGGTCTTCGGCGTCCCGCTGCTGCACGACGATGACGCGGAGCGCGCGGTCCGCGCGGCGCTCGCGATGCGCGACACGATGCCCGAGCTCAACGCCGAGCTCGGCATCGAGCTGTCCGCCCGCGTCGCAGTGAACACCGGCGAGGCCGTCACCGGAGAGGGCCACGACAGGCAGTTCCTTGTCACCGGAGATGCGGTGAACGTGGCCGCACGGCTCCAGCAGGGCGCCGACGTGGGCGAGGTGGTCGTCGCGGCGCTGACCGAGTCGCTGACGCGAGCGGCGATCGAGTACGAGGCTCGAGTGCCCGTCGCGGCGAAGGGAAAGCCGGAGCCGATCACCGCCTTCCGCGCGGTGCGCGCGCGCACGGCCATGCCGGAGCAGGCGCGCGGTCTTCCGGCGATGCGCGCGCAGCTCGTCGGCCGGCGGCGCGAGCTGCGGCTGCTGCTCGACACCTTCGAGCGTGTGCGCGAGGAACGGCGCGCGCACCTCTTCACCCTCGTCGGTGCCGCGGGGATCGGCAAGTCACGTCTCGTCGGCGAAGCCCTTGCGCGCATCGCCGGGACCGAAAGCGCGCGCGTGATGCGCGGCCGCTGCCTGCCCTACGGCGCTGGCATCACCTACTGGCCGCTCATCGAGATCGTCAACGACGACTCGGGGGTCACATCCGACGACGATCGGGAAGCCGCTCTGGCGAGGCTCGACGCGCGCGTCGCCGCGCTGATACCGCCCGGCGAGCGAGCCGCGGTGCGCGGACGGCTCGCCACGATGCTCGGCCTCCAACCCGCCGCGGAGGCGCTGCCGGAGGTGCCCGCGACCGACGTCGTGAGAGAGATCGCCTGGGGCGTTCGCCAGTACCTCGCGTCCGTCGCCAGCGAGCCGACGGTCATCGTGGTCGACGCCTGCAGTGGGCCGAGCCGGCGGTGCTCGAGGTCCTCGAGGGCCTCGCCGAGCGGGCTGAGGACGCTCCGCTGCTCCTCCTCTGCGTGGCCCGACCGCAGCTCCTCGAGGCGCACGCGACGTGGGGTGCCGGGCGCGCCAACGCCGCGACGCTCACGCTCGATGCTTTGAACGGCGAAGAGACCGCGACGCTCATCTCCCGTCTGCTCGATGTCGACGACCTGCCCGACGAGCTGCGCGCGCGTGTCGTCGTGCGCTCGGAGGGAAATCCGCTGTTTCTGCGAGGAGTTCCTGCGCATGCTCATCGATGAAGGCCGCGTCGAGCGGGTCGGCGACCGCTGGCGCGCGACCGCGGGCGCGGCCGACGTGCGCGTGCCGGAGAGCATCCACGCGGTGCTCGCGGCTCGCCTCGACAGTCTGGCGGCCGATGAGAAACGCCTGCTCCAGGTGGCCTCGATCGTCGGCGAGCGCTTTTCCGCGGCGGAATTGCGAGCTCTCGATCCGCAGGCGGAGACCGACCGCATCCTCGCCGGGTTGCGCCGGAAGGGGCTCGTTCTCGAGGACCGGGAGACTCGGAGGCCGAGCGCTACCGCTTCAAGCATCTGCTCATCCGCGACGTCGCGCGCGCCTCTCTGCCGAAGGCCGCCCACGCGGACCCTGTCTGGTCCGTGGTCTGCTTCTTCCTCGCGCCGAGCGTGCGCGGCACGGGGTTCCGCCTTCAGCTGCTGGAGGCCGCGGTCGAGTACGCGCGCTCGAAGGGCGCCGCGGTCGTCGAGGCGTACCCGGTGGAGGACGGCAGCGCGGAGCTATGGCTACATGGGTCCGATCAAGCTGTACGAGGCCGCGGGGTTCCGCGAGGTGGCGAGACTCAACGTCCCAGGTGCGACACCGCGCCGCGTCGTCCGGTACTCGATGGATGCGCGCCGACGCTGAGCCGCGCGGTTGACCCCTTGAGGCCGGCTGGGATCACCGGCCGTTGAGCCACGGATGGGCTCGCTGGGCGGGCCAACTCCTCAGCGCCGACGCGGCGAGCGTTCTGCCTGGCCTCGAACGCCGGCATCTGGAATTTGCGAGCGCGTCCCACCAACCGGTGTTCGGGAGGCCTCGTGATCCGGGCTGATCAGTCCCGTGCCGTGGCCGACGGAGCTGCGGCGATCGCGGCCTAAACTCGGCGGGTGGTGCGGAGGACGGGCGATCCGGCTCGAGTGTTCACCGGCATCGGGGGTTCGTACCAGCGCGTCGCGGCGCTTCTCTCACTCGGTCAGGACTCGCGCTGGCGTCGCGCGCTTGTCGACCGTGTCGATGCGAAGCCCGTCGACGTCGTCCTCGATGTCGCGACCGGCACCGGGATGGTCGCGCGCGAGCTGACGACGCGCTACGGCTGCCGGGTCGTCGGGCTCGACCAGAGCGAGGACATGCTCCGCGAGGCGGTACGGCGCAACGGACACATCCGGCTCGTTCGCGGCACGGCGGAGCGCCTCCCGTTCCCCGACCACTCCTTCGATCACGTCACCTTCACCTACCTGCTGCGCTACGTCGACGATCCGGCCGCCACGCTCCGCGAGCTTTCTCGCGTGTTGAAGCCCGGCGGGCGCCTCGCGACGCTCGAGTTCGGCGTGCCGCCGAACCCGTTCTGGCGGCTCCTCTGGCGCTTGTACACGCGCGTCGGGCTTCCGATCGCGGGCCGCGCCGTGTCGTCGCGGTGGGGGAGCGTCGGTGCCTTCCTCGGTCCGAGCATCGAGCACTTCTACCACGCGCATCCGCAGCCGCGGATCGAGCGTTACTGGCGTGAGGCCGGGCTGATCGACATCGCCACGCGCCGCATGAGTCTGGGTGGCGGCACCGTGATGAGCGCGACGCGATGCCAGCCGAGGACCGAGCCGCACACGCGCACCCGCTCGCTCGGCGCTGCCTTCTACGCGCTCCGCCCCGGCGGCTGGCGCGATTACTGGACGCTGCTGCACCCGCCGTACACGCTCTGGCACCTGTCGTACGTGCTGCTCGGTGCCGCGCTCGCGCCGTCGCCGGATCCTCGCATCGTCGGCGGCGCTCTCCTCGCGTTCGGCCTCGCGGTCGGCGTCGGCGCGCACGCATTCGACGAGTTCCAGGGCCGCCCGCTCGGCACGAGCATCCCGGGTCCCGTGCTGGTGACGCTGGGCGTCCTCGCGCTCGCGGTGTCCGTCGGTCTCGGCGTCCTCGCCGCCACGGTCGTCGGTGTCACGTTCCTCGCGTTCGTGGCGCTCGGCGCGGCGCTCGTGATCGGTTACGCGTTCGAGCTACCGCTCGTGCACTCCGACCTGGGCTTCGCCGTTGCGTGGGGGGCGTTCCCGGTGGCCGCGACAGCGAATGCCGTCGGCGCGCCGCCGCTTCCCACGGTGGTCGCGGCGATCGCCGCTGCGCTGCTCAGCCTCGCGCAGCGTCGTCTCTCGACCCGCGTCCGCACGATCCGCCGGCGCGCCGATTCCGTCCAGGGGGAGGTGCGGTACCGCGACGGCAGCGCCGAGCGGATCGATGCGGGCGCGCTCATCGCCGCGCCCGAGAGCGCGCTTCGCCTGCTCTGGATCGCCGCGTTCGCGCTCGCCATCGGTCTGCTTCTGGCACGCTGGACGTAGGCGATGAGGGCACGCGTGGTTGTCGCGCTCGCGCTCGCGGTGCTGCTAACCAGCTGCGACGCCATCGCCGCCGTGCGGCAGGGCTCTCCGGAGGCCGCCGTTCGCGCGCTGTACGGAGACCTCGAGGACGCGGCCTTCGACGACGCCGTCGCGCTCGTTCGGGCGAGCGACGGCTCACAGCTCACCGATGCCCGGCGGGCCGAGATCCTGCGGGCGTGGTCCGGCTCGTTCGCGGACGCGCCCTTCACGGTGGGCGATGTCGCGTTCACCGGCCAGAGCAATCTCGCGGCCTCCGAGGCGGCCGGCATCCGCGGTGGCGAGGCGTTGCGGCTCACGTTCGATCTCACTGGCACGAGCGACACGAGCTGCATCGGAGTGCCGGCCACCGGTCTCGCTCTCGTCGCGGCGAAGATCGACGGACGCTGGTACCTGGTCGAAGGACCCGACTTCGATCGCGCCCTGCTGCCCCACTGCTGATGCCGCTGCACAAGATCCCACGGTCCGCCGGGTGGGCGCTCCTCGGGGGATGGCTCCTGTTCTGGGTCGGCGCCGCGAACCCGAGACTCGTGCGCGTCTGGAGCGCTCCGCCGGACGAACAGCTCGCGCTGGTCGCCGAACGACGCAACGCGTGGAAGGTCACGAACGCGCTCTTCGTCGCATCGACCATCGTGAGCGCCGCCGGGTCGGCTCTTTTCGGGCGTGCCAGCCCTTCCGCCCGCGGTGCCGCCGCCCTGTACGGGATCGGCAGCGGCCTGCGGCTCGTCTCGCTGGGCGTGCGGCTCGGTTACTACGATGAGCCGGAGCTCCGTGAGCTGGGCGGCCGCGCCTTCCTCGGGCACATGGTCGTCTCGAACGCTGGAATCGCCTTGCTCGGTGCGTCGATCCTGCGCTCGCGCTCCCTGCCGAGGTGGTCGGGCGCAATTGCGCTCGCGCTCGGGAGCGCGGCGGCGCTGTCCATGGCCTCGGGCTGGCCACGGGTCGCCGGGATGCGTTCACCCTTCGAGCCGCCCGCGACGGTCCACATCCCGCTCTTCGCCGTCGGTGTCGCGATCCTGCGAGCCAGCGGCCGTCGCCGAGCGCCGTAGGCGCGGGGAGCCACGATCTCGTGCCGAGCGGTCGCGCTCAAGAAGCGCGCCCCCGGATCGAGCCGTTGGATCGGCGCAATGGCTGCGCCGTCGGACGCCTCGCCGGATCCAACGCCCGCGGCCGTCCTAGGGCCCGATAGCGGTGCCGATCGCGTACGTCGACTGCGCCGTCGGCGCGGCGGGAGACATGCTCCTCGGAGCGTTCGTCGATGCTGGACTGCCCGTCGCGGCGCTCGAGGCAGCCGTGGCCGCCCTCGGCCTCGGCGATGAGATACGCCTCGAGGTCACGGAGGTCCACCGTGGCGGCTTGCGCGCGAGCCATCTCGCGGTACGTGTCCGGGACGATGCCCCGGCTCGCGCGGTGCCCGACATCCTTGCGCTGATCGACGGCGCGACGCTGCCCGCCGGCGTGCGCGCCCAGAGCCGTGCCGCGATCGAGCGCCTCGTGGCGGTCGAGAGCCGGCTGCACGGCGTCCCGCTGGAGGACCTCCATCTGCACGAGCTCGCGGGCGGGGACACGATCGTCGATGTCGTCGGCTTCAACGTCGCGCGCGAGGCGCTTGGCATCGCGGGCCTCACCGTGTCGCCGATCAACGTTGGCTCCGGGGCGGTGCGGATCGCGCACGGGACAGTCGGTGTGCCCGGCCCGGCGACCGCCGAGCTTCTCCGGGGCGCGCCGATCCACGGAAGCGACACACCTGGCGAGGCGATCACACCGACCGCGGCCCTCCTGCTCACCGGACCTGGTTGCACATTCGGTCCGATGCCGGCGATGCGCGTGCGCGCGATCGGCTACGGCGCCGGGTCCCGCGACACGCCGTCGCCGAATGTCGTGCGCTGCTTCCTCGGCGAGTCCGCGACATCGGCGGCCACCGGCTGGGGGACCGAGACGGTCACGGTCCTCGAGACGAACATCGACGACCTCAACCCCCAGCTCTTCGAGCACGTTCTCGCGCGGCTGTTCGCCGAAGGCGCGCTCGACGCCTACCTCGTTCCGCTGATCGCCAAGCGCGGCCGGCCAGGCGTCATGGTCGGCGTCATCGCGCCGCCCGAGCGCGCCGACGCGCTGGCCGCGGTGCTGTTCGCCGAGACGCCAACGCTCGGCGTTCGCCGCAGGAACACCGAGCGGGCTACGCTGGATCGGCGGATCGAGGAGCGCGTGACCTCGCTCGGCAGCCTCCGGGTGAAGATTGCGACCCTTCCGGACGGCGGAGAAAGGGTCGCGCCGGAGTACGCCGATCTCGCTCGGATCGCCGCGGAGCGAAACATGCCGCTCCTCGAGGTCGTCCTTCAGATCGCGCGCGAGCTCGGCCTGTAGCGTCCGATTGCGGCCATGCGGATCCGCTTGAGTGAGTGAGTTGTTCGGCTTGCGACGAGGGCCCGGCGCGCGAGCTGGACCGAGCCTCCCACGTGGGGGGGTACGGGTCGATGGCTGAGCCGCGCCGGCGGCTCGACCACGTCGTCATCGCGGTCCGCGACCTAGAGGAAGCGACGGCGAGGTATCGCGCGCTCGGGTTCGATGCGCGGCCCGGGGGACGGCACACCAGGCGCGGCACGCACAACGCGATCATCCGCTTCGGGCTCGACTACCTCGAGCTCATCTCCGTCTACGACGAGGCTGAGGCGCGGCAGGCGGGACGGGCCGAGCTGGTCGACTACCTTCGCGGGCGCGAGGGCCTTGTCGCGTACGCGCTCGCGACCGACGACATCGCTGCCGAGGCGGCGCGGCTGGCTGCGGCCGGACTCTCCGCGGACGGACCGTTCGCGATGGAGCGGCTTCGCCCGGACGGCTCCCGACTGTCGTGGCGACTCGTCATTCCCGGTGATACGCAGTACCGGCGAGCCTGGCCCTTCTTCATCCAGTGGGACCAGAGCGACGACCAGCGGCTCGCGCGCGACGGTCGCGGCGAGCACGCGAACGGCGCCCGCGCGATCGCGCGCCTCGATGTCGGCGTGGACGATGTGGAGCGCGGGATCCACCTGTACGAGGGCGTGCTCGGCCTGCCCCGCGTCGGTGCCGCCACGTTTGACGTCGCCGGAGTGTCTATCGCGCTCGTGCCGCGGGTCGATCTCGACGATGGCCCGTCCTCTCTCGGGATACACGCGGCCGGCCCATCCAGGTCCATCGCGCCGTCAGCTGCCGGGGGTGCACGCATCCAGTTGATAGCAACGTAGCGAGCGCGGGAGGAGCAGCCGTGGAAGCCACAGGCGCCGACCCCGATGCTGCTCGAGCTGGGCGTCTGCACCGTGGAGCCGGCCCGACCTGGGAGGAAGCGCTGAAGCGCCCATCGCGGTACGTGCGGCCGGTGCTCGGCACGGACACAGTCCGCGATGCGACGCCGGATCGCGCGGAGAAGAAAGTCGTCCAGTTGGCCCCGCCGAACGTACTACGGTCTGAACGCGACAAGCGTGCGGTCAGTGTTCGGCCCTCAGCGAACTCGCGCAGGAGGTACGACATGCGACGGCTGACCATCGCGGTCCTGCTGGGCGCCCTGGCGATCGTCGGTAGTGCGGGTTGCGGCTACGGCGGAGCGCCGGGCGGAGGCGGCCCAGAGGCGACGGCGGGCGCCCCGCGCTACTGAGCGCGGGGGCTCTCACGCGCGCCGGCGATCAGGGGTTCTTGACCGAGAACCAGTTGCCGCCGATCCCCTCGCCGTTCACGTCGCCCGGGGCGCGGTCGGCGCCGTACCGGTACAGCGGCATTCCGTTGTACGTGACCTGCATGCTGCCGTCGCTGCGTGGCGCTGTGCCGACCTTTCCCACCAGATCGGGCGGGGCGATGACGGCGCCTGAAACCACGTAGGGTGGCCACGTCGTCGCGCACGCGTCGGTGCAATTGCTCGTGTTCGCGCTGTCGCGCTTGAACGTGTAGAGCGTCGCCCCGTTCGATGCGGTGAGGATCTTCCCCAGCTTGGGGTTGTCCGCGATCTTCAGCTCGCCCGTCAGCGTGGCGTCTGGCGCGGCGCTCGGGCGGGCGCCGTAGCCATAGTCCTTCGGCGGCTCGGTGGCCGCCCCTGCGCTGGCGGCTGCCGGAGTCGCGCTCGCCGGCTTCGCCGTCGCGGCCACGGGCCCCGCCGCTCCGCTGCCCGCGCCGCCGCACGCCCCCAGCAGGGCCGTGAGAATGAGCACACTCCACGCACGAGTCATCCATGACCTCCCGACGAGCCGTTCCAGCATTCATACGCGGGCATGTCGCTCTTGGATCGATTCCTCCCGCCGCCGCTGCTACTGGCCTTCCTCGCGAGAGGACCGGCATGCCAAAGACCGCCCGGAGTCACGCGGCCGCGGGCGTTAATAGACTCGAGGCCTGATGCCCGTCGAGCTCACCGTGGGGCCGCCCGTCCTCACGATCAACCAGGGCAGCACGTTCATGGTCACCGACCTCGGCGGCGAGATCGCCGACGATGCTGAGACCGGCCTGTTCGCCAACGACACGCGCTTCGTCAGCAGCTACCGGATCTACGCGAACGGGAAGAGCTGGCAGCGGATCTCATCAGCGGCCACCGAGTACCACGCCATGCGCGTCCACCTTACCAATCGCACCGTGATGACCGAGGAGGGCGAGATCGCCGCCAACACGCTCGCGCTCACGATGGCGCGCGAGGTGAGCGAGGACCTGCACGAGGACCTCGACCTTGTCAACCACAGCGGAGGGCCCGTGCGTTTCAACCTCGAGATCGCGATCCGCGCCGACTTCGCCGATCTGTTCGAGGTCAAGGCCCGCGCGTTCGTCCGCCGCGGCCGGATCCTGACGACGTGGGATGAGGGAGCGCGGCTGCTCCGCACGGACTATCGCAACCGCGACTTCGCGCGCCGGCTGGACGTGCGGATCGAGAACCCGGACCCCGCGCCGCACTACGCGAACGGCCGGATCACCTTCGAGGTCGCGCTCCCTGCAGGCGGCGGGTGGCACGCGCGCCTCTTGTACGAGCTCGGGGACGGCAAGGCCGGCGGCCCGGCCGTACGTGCTCGGCACCTCGCGCAGGAAGGCGCGAAGAAGGACGAGCTCCACCAGGCGTGGCTGGGCGCGGCGACCGCCGTCGCGTCCTCGAACGTCCGCATCGAGCGCGCCTACCAGCAGGGCGTCGAGGATCTCGGCGCGCTCCGGCTCCACGACGAGGACATGGCCGACGACATGTGGGTGCCCGCTGCTGGCGTGCCGTGGTTCGTCACCGTGTTCGGACGCGACAGCCTCATTGCCAGTCTGCAGTGCATGCCGGTGAACTGCGCGTTCGCTCTCGGCTCTCTGCGGAAGCTCGCGCAGTACCAGGCGCGCGAGATGGACGATTGGCGCGACGCGGAGCCGGGCAAGATCCTCCACGAGATCCGCTTCGGCGAGCTGGCGCACTTCCACCGCATCCCGCACACGCCCTACTACGGGACCGCCGACGCGACGGCGCTCTACCTCATCACGCTGCACGAAGCGTGGCGGTGGCTCGGCGACCTCGCGGTGCTCGAGGAGCACAGGGAGACGGCGCTGCGCTGCCTCGAGTGGATCGACAAGTACGGCGATCTCGATGGCGACGGCTTCCAGGAATACGCGACGCGTTCGCCAAAGGGTTATCAGAACATGGGGTGGAAGGACCACTTCGACGCCGTCGTCGACGCCGATGGCGCTCTCGTGCCGCCTCCGAAGGCGCTCTGCGAGCTGCAGGGGTACGCGTATGACGCGTGGCGTCGGATGGCCGAGGTCTTCGACGCGCTCGGCGATCCGGACCGCGCGTCGGATCTGCGCGAGAAGGCGGCGGCGCTGCGTGAGCGGTTCGAGGCGACCTTCTGGTGCGAGGACCTCGGCACGTACGCGTACGGGCTCGGCCCGGACAAGCGGCAGATCAGGACGGTCGTCTCGAACGCCGGACATCTGCTCTGGAGCGGGATCGCCGACGCCGAGCGCGCGGCCAGGGTGGTCGAGCGCCTGCTCGCGCCCGACATGTGGAGCGGGTGGGGGATCCGCACGATCTCGGCGGCGCACCCCGCGTACAACCCGCTCTCGTACCACGTCGGCTCGGTCTGGCCGCACGACAACGCGCTGATCGCCCTCGGGATGGCGCGCTACGGCCACCACGAGGCAGCGTCGCGCGTCGCGCGCGACATCCTCGATGCCGCGTCGTACTTCCAGTCGTACCGGCTTCCCGAGCTGTACGCGGGGATCGCGCGCGAGCCCGGCACGTTTCCGGTCCAGTACCGGCGCGCGAACGTGCCGCAGGCGTGGGCGGCGGGGAGCGCGTTCCAGCTGATCCAGGCGCTCCTCGGCATCCGGGCCGACGCGCCGAATGGCCGGCTGTTCATCGATCCTGCGCTGCCGGACTGGCTGCCCGACATCACGCTGCGCGGCATGCGTGTCCGTGCGTCCCGCGTTTCGCTTCGGTTCTGGCGCGAGTCGGGCCGGACACGCTGGGATGTCCTTGAAGGGGACATCGCCGTGGTCGAAGCGCCCTGGGGACCCTGGTGATCCACGCCATCACTTGCCTGTGCGTCTTGAGCCGCGATTGCGCCCGCTGCGCACGGCCCGACGAGCGCGTGAGGCGAAGCCCCATCAGGCAAAGAATCGGCGCAGTTGTTGCGCGACCAGTTCCGGCTTCCCACCTCTGTTGACGTTGCCCGAGGCGCCGTGACCGACTCCGCGGAGCTCGACGCGCCTGGCGTTCGGCAAGACCTTCTCGAGAGCGTCGAGAGCGACTCTCAAGTACGGTGGGCTCTTGCTTCCGCCAAGCAGCAGCACCTCGGCGCGGATCGCCGTGAAGCTCTCCAGCGCCCCTTGCGTCTCGATGACCAGCTGAAAGTCATCGTGCAGCGTCGGAGCCAGCGCCCTCATCGTTATGTCACCGTCCGTGGCCTTCCGGTCCTCGCTGGCCATCACCATCGACGTGAGCAGCTCGAGCAGCCAGCGCGGCATGCGGGCGAATATCGGCGGTCCCATCTGCGCCGCTTTCATGCCCGTGACGAGCGCTGCGGCCACCCTGCCCTGGGCGATCTCCTCGTCATGGCGCGGAAAGAAAGCGGTCGACACGGATCCGTTGATATCCAACGGCGGCTCGAAGATGGCGGCTTTCTGGATGCCGGGTAGCGTGAGGGCCGCCTCGAGCCAGATGATCGAGCCTCAGCTGACCCCGAAGACGCAGCGGGCGCCGGTCTTGCTGAGGAGCGCGTCCATATCTTCGACGTCCCGCTGGATGTTGTGGTCCTTGCCATGTGCGCCGCTCATGCCGCGGCCGCGGCGGTCGGGCAGGTACACGGTGTACGCATCGGCCAAGGCGTCGGCGAGCTCCATGTGACTTTGGGCCGACTCCACGGCGCCGTGCAACAGCACCACACCCGGGCCGCCGCCGAGCTGGCGATAGCCGATGGTGGTGCCGTCGTTGGAGATGACGGAGTCGGTCACGTAACGCTCCCGAGCGACCGTTGTCGGCTGGCTCTTGATGCTGATCTCCGAATTCATGGCCTTGGTCCCTCTCTTCATGCCGGCGTGCCGCGGGACTCGTCCCGGATCAGGCGGCGACGGTCTGCGGGGTCGACTCCGCTTGGGTGACACGACGCGGCGCGCGCGCGAACAGTGAGAGCATCGCGGCTGCGATAACGATCGCGATCGGCAGGCCCATGCTCGGACGCATCGCGTCGACGAACGCGTGGGTGAAGACGGCGTGTCCGAGCTGCGCGAGCTGGTCGGCGACCTGCTGCGGGACGCCCGGGGGAAGCTGGAGCGACGCCCCGTTCTGACTCGCTCCGACCTCGAGTCCCTGCTTGGCCGCGTTCGAGAAGCCCTCGATGAACGGCTGACGGAAGGCCGCTGGGAGCTGAGCGGAGTAGGTGGCCGCCTCCGAGCTGAGCGATGTCGCGAGCTGGTTCTGGAGGACCGCGCCGATCGCCGCGCTCGCGACGACGGTGCCGATCTCCTGCATCGTGTTCAGCACACCGGACGCGGTCCCGGCGAGCTCCGGCTTGAGATCGCGGGTCGCCAGGTCGTAGACCGGCGTCCAGACGCCCGACATGCCGATGCCCATGAGGATGAAGCCGGGCAAGAGCGCCCAGCGATCGCCATCAGCCTTGACGGTCCAGGCGATGAACGCGAGCGCGACGGTGAAGAGGGCCAGGCCGACGAAGAGGAAGGGCTTCGGTCCGATCTTCTGGACCTGGCTGGCCACGAAGCCCGACGCGACCATCATCGCGAGCGGCATCGGCGCGATCGTCAGACCCGCGGTCAGGGCGTCGAACCCGAGGACCGACTGGAAGTAGATCGTCAGCGGGAGGAACACGCCGAGCATCGCGAAGCCCATGGCCATGAGCACGAACACCATGAGCGTGAAGTTCCGGTCGAGGAAGACCTCGAGCGGAAGCAGCGGCTCGCGGTCCTGCACGCGCCGCTCGTACGCCATGAACGCGACGAGGAGCACGAGGCCCGCGACGATGATCTCGGGGATCGTGATGAACCCGGTCACCGTGCCCCAGTCGAAGCGCTGGCCCTCGATGAGCCCGTAGACGACCGCGAGGAGTCCGGCGC
>JALYKU010000072.1 GCA_030774595.1 Chloroflexota bacterium
GTCGATCTCCGCGGCGAGGAGCGCGCGCGCCCGCTGTGCCTGCAGGTACTCGACGGCGCTGATCCGGAGGCCCAGGCGCAGGCGGGCGCGCACGTCCCTCCCGATGCGACGCGCTTCCGGCGAGCGGATCTCCGCCTCGTGCGCCGCGGCCGCTTCCGAGCGTGCGATGAAGAATTGCACCGCGCCCGACGTCCCGGCGCCCGGGATGCGCGTCCTCACCCGCGCCATCCCCGCCGCAGCGCATACCTCGGCCGCCCGCGACAACGCAGCGCGGACCGCGGGATCGAGCTGCCGGCCGAAGTACGCGTCGCCCGAGGAGAAACGCAGACCGCGAACGCTCCGCCCGACGGCGCGCCCGTACCGCGGCACCGGCGCATCGGAGCTCGCCCGATCGCGCGGGTCGTGACCCGCCATGACCTCGAGCAGAATGGCGGCATCGCGCACCGTCCGCGTGATCGGCCCGACGTGATCGAGGCTCCACGCCAATGGAACGACGCCCGCGCGGCTCACTCGGCCGTACGTCGGTTTCAGCCCGACGACGCCGCAGCAGGCGGCCGGGATCCGCACCGAGCCCGCGGTATCGGTGCCGAGCGCCGCGGCCGCCATCCCGGCGCTTACCGCGGCCGCCGATCCTCCGCTCGACCCGCCGGGGATGCGCGCGGTATCCCAGGGGTTGCGCGTCTGGCCGAAAGTGCGGTTGTCGTTCGTCGTGCCGGCGGCGAACTCGTGCAGGTTCGTGCGACCGACGAACACCGCTCCGCCCGCGCGCAGGCGGGCCACCACGGTGGCGTCAGCCCGAGCGATGGCGCGAAGCCGCAGCGCGCTGCCCGCCGTGTTCGCGATACCGCGCTCGTCGAAGATATCCTTGATCGCGATCGGAAGACCGAGCAGCGGGGCGATGCGGCCTCGCGCGATCGCCCGATCGGCGGACCGCGCCGCGGCGCGTACCCCGGCCCGATCGACGCGTACGAACGCGCCCAGGACGGGGTCGAGTGCGTCGATGCGCGCGAGGTGCTGGTCCGCGAGCTCCAGCGCGCCGATCTCGCGCCGTCGCAGCATGCGGCGGAGTTCGACGAGCGGGGCCAACGCGACCGCGACGCCGCTCAGGGCGCGATCCGCGTCGTGCGCGTGACGCGCGACGGAGCGACGACGAAGCTCGTCGCCGGCTCGTACGATCCGAACCGGGGCCGCATCCTGGCGAGGGTCGCGCGCGCCGACGGCAGGTCCTCGAAACGGGGCCGGACGCCCGCCCTCCGATCCGGTCCACGGCGGGCGCCGATCGCGACGCGTCCGCGCGCTCGCTGTGAGGCGGCCGACTTCGGCTCCGGTTTGGTGGCTCCCGCGCGTGGTGAGGCGGTCGTCCTCTCTCGCCGTTTCACGCGACCGGCCATGCTGAAGCCGTCGCGCTCCCGCTCCCTCCCAGCTTCACGAAACGGCGGTGGGCCGTAGCGCGCGGCCTGGACGCGCTCCGGTGTGCTCCCCGTCGCGCAGCACCGGCACTCCGTTGACGATGACATGCGCGATACCGGTCGCGTAGCGGTGCGGCTCCTCGAAGGTGGCGTGGTCCTGAATCGCCCGAGGGTCGAAGACGACCACGTCGGCGAAGCCCCCGGGGCTGAGCTTCCCCCGCCCGTGCAGACGCAGGTTCGAGGCCGGTAGCGACGTCAGCCGGCGGATCGCCTCGGGGAGGGTGATCACGGCCTCGTCGCGGACGTACCTCGCGAGGAGCCGCGCGAAGTTGCCGTACGCGCGCGGATGCGTGCTCGAGCGAAGGAAGTCGCCTTCAGGCGCCAGTGATGCGCCGTCCGACCCGAAGCTCATCCACGGCAGTGCGATCTCCCTGCGCACGTTGTCTTCGGACATCGAGAAGAAGACCGAGGTGATGCCGCTCGAGTCCTCGGCGAGGAGATCCATCACGGTCTCTTCCGGCGGCCGTCCTCGCTGCGCGGCGATCTCGGTGACGGTCTTCCCGATGAGCGGCCGCAGTTTCGGATCGCGGAAACTGACGGGTCGGATGCTGTCCCAGCGGCCCCGCGGCACCGGAGCGATCTCGTCGCGGATGCGCGCGCGGATCGCTGCATCCCGCAGGCGCGCGAGCAGCGCGCGATGCCCACCCTCGTGCGCCCACGCGGGGATGACGGAATCCAGTCCGGTCGATGACGCGGCGTACGTGTACATGTCGGCGGTGATGCGCAGGCCCGACGCGCGGGCCGCCTCGACGCGCGCCAGAGCGGCGTCCAGCTTGGGCCAGTTCGCGGGGCCCGACTGCTTGAGGTGATAGATCTCCGCGGGCACGCCGGCGTCGCCCGCGATCGTCACGAGCTCGTCGATCGCCTCGAGTAGACGGCTGCCCTCGCTACGCATATGCGAGATGTACATGCCGCCGAACTCCGCGACCGCCCGCGCCAGCGCGACCAGCTCGGAGGTATCCGCGTACGTCGCGGGCGCGTAGATCAGCGCGGTCGCGAGGCCCAGCGCGCCTTCGGCCATCGCGTCGCGGACGAGAGCGCGCATCCGATCGAGCTCATCGGCAATGGGAGGGCGGTCCGCGTGCCCGAGCACGTTGATGCGCACGTTCGTCGCGCTCACGAACGACGCGACGTTCGGCGAGATGCCCCGGCGGACCAGCTCCGCGAGCTGTCCGGCGAGCGTCGACCACGTGATGTCGTAGCGGATGTCGATCTGCTGCTCGAGCGCGTCGCGGCGCATCGCGTCGTTCAGCGGACCCATGAGCCAGCCCTCGCCGAAGACCTCGAGCGTCACGCCCTGCCTGACGTCGCTCTGGGAGCGGCCGTCGACCATGAGCGCGCCGTTCGCGTGGCTCAACATGTTGACGAATCCCGGCGCCACGGCCATGCCCGCCGCGTCGATCTCCGCCGATCCGCGGTCGGTGACGTGGCCGACCGCGGCGATGCTGTCGCCTCGCACCGCCACATCGCCCTCGACCGGATCAGCGCCGGTGCCGTCGAAGATCGTGCCGCCGCGGATGACGAGGTCGAGGGTCACCGGAGCGTCACCGCCGCAGGATATTCGGCGCACACCGCGCGGCTCGCCGCGAGTCATGAGGCGCTCCGCTCCGCGCCTGAAGATGACACCTCCACGCGGGTGGCGCGTGGCGCGGGCCGGACGGCGGGATCCGCGTCCGGCCGGGCCTCAGGCGGTGATGTCGTCGTACGCGAGGCGCAGGCGCCGCACTCCTTCGTCGATCTCGGCAAGGGAGGCCGAGGCGTAGGAGAAGCGCAGGGACGAGCCGAGGTCGCGCTCGACGGCGAACGCGTCGCCCGGCACGAACGCGACGCCTCGGGCGAGCCCCGCGTCGAGCAGTCGCCGCGCTGAGACGCCCTGCGGAAGCTCGACCCACAGGTAGAACCCGCCGTCCGGATCGTTCCAGCCCACCGGGATGTCCCCGAAGCGCTCGGCAAGCGCTTCCCGGGCCCGCGCCTGCTTCGGGCGATACAGCGCGCGCAGCGCCTCGACGTGCACGGCGATGTCGCGGTCGCGATGGAAGGCGACGACCAGCCGCTGGCTGAGCGAGGAAGTGCACGAGTCCATCGTCTGCTTCGCGGCGGCCATGCGCCGGACGGTCACGGGATCGGTGATGGCCCACCCGACCCGTAAGCCGGGAAGGAACGTCTTGGAGAACGAGCCGACATTGACGACGCCGTCGCGCGCGATCGCGGCGATCGGCGGGAGATCCTCGCCGCGATAGCGCAGCTCGCGGTACGGATCGTCCTCGATCACCACGGAGCCGTGCGCCGCGGCGAGCTCGACGAGCGCCTCTCGTCGAGCGCGCGACAGGGTCACGCCGCTCGGATTCTGGAAGTTCGGCACGACGAAGAACAGCTTTGGGCTTGTCCCGCTCAGGGCGATGAGCCGCGAGGCAGCAGCGACGTCGAGACCGTCGGCGTCGACGGGGACCTCCAGCACCTGTGCGCCGTGATTGCGGAGCGCCGCGAGGACGTTCGCGAATCCCGGCGACTCCACGACGGCCACGTCTCCCGGCCGAATGAACAGCCTGATCGCGATGTCGATGGCCTGGAGACCTCCGGCGGTCACGATGACGTCCTCGGCCGCGGCTTCCATGCCGCGGGCGCGTGCGGCGTCCGCGATGATCTCGCGCAGGTCGTCATGGCCTTCGGTGATGCCGTAGCCCAGCGCGCTGCGCCCTTCGTCCTCGAGCACGCGCGCCGCGAGCTCGTCGGCGCGCGCGAGATCGAGCGCCTCGCGCGCGGGGGAGCCGACGGCGAACGAGATGGTGCCCGCGCCTGCGCGGGCCACGATCGCGATCGTCTCGTCGATGAACGATCCATGGATCACGCGCGCGGCGCGTTCGAGGCGCGTGCCTTCGGTGGGCGCGCTCTCGCCAGCGCGCCCTCTCGGCCTCCCCGTCGGCGCGCGTGTCGAGGCCACGCTCAGACCCACAGCGGCAGGTCGACGTCGGTCGGCGGACGCAGTTGACCGGAGAGGACCGAAGAGCCGTGCGCGACGAGCAGCGTCCGGCCGCGCCCGAGGTGCGGCCCGATGCCCCGCTCGTAGACGGTCCGATGCTGTTGATCGGGGACGAGCAGCACGACGACGTCGGCGTACCGCGCGGCGTCCGATACTTCCCGCACCTCGACCCCATCGACCTCGGCTCGCGTCCACGAGGCGCTGCCGCTGCGAGGGCCCACGACGACGGGGTGGCCGCTGTCGCGGAGGTTCAGCGCGTGGGCCTGTCGCTGGCTGCCATAGCCGATCACGGCGATGGTCTTCCCCCGGAGCATCCCCGGATCCGCATGGCTGTCGCCGTAGATCGTGGCCATGCCGCGTCCTCCCTGGTGATCGCGCGCCTCCCCAATAACAAGAGAAGCCTCCCCTTGTCGGGAGGCTTCATTCGCTTTGGTCGCCGGCCGAATGTCGCTAACCTCCCGCGCGCCTCCCCGTCCCCTGCGGCGGCACGATGGCGAAGAGCGGGAGCGGCAGACGACGGTTCATGTGACGTGGACCATACGTGAGCGCGGGCGGGCAGTCAAGGAACGCCGGTCTCGTCAGCGCGCCGACGCGAGCGCCATCCTCGTCAGCGCTCCGTACGTGCCGGTCGGCGTGATGGCGTGGTCGATCTGGAACCGGTTCACAGCGTCGCGCGTCACCGGGCCGAAGTAGCCCGTCACGGTATCCATGTAGCCGATCTTGGTGAGGAGCGTCTGGAGGCGGGTCACCTCACTCGAGCTGGTCCCGCGGCTCAGGCCGCTGCCAGGAGAGCGCACCGGCGCGGCAGCCAGCGAGCGTCCCAGGGAAGCCGAGGTGAGGTCCCCGTAGAAGCCGGTCACGGGCAGGCCGTTCCGCTGCTGATAGGCGCGCACCGCCGCCGCGGTGCGTGGGCCGAAGTTGCCCCCACCCTGGACGACGTCCGAGGGCTTGAGCAGGCCGAGGTACACGAGATCCCATTGCAGCAGCGTCACGGCCGGTCCCGAGGCGCCTGCGGCAAGGCCCGCGGGCGGCCGGCACCCCTGCTCGGTGCAGATGCCGGCTATCTCCGCCCCGGACGACGTCGCCGCCGTCGGAGCGCCACCGCTGCACGACGACACGAGCGCCATATAGCGCGCCCAGTTCCATGTCGGACCGGGATCCGTGTGGTCGGTATTCGGCAGCTCGCTGTGTCCGAGGATGTGCGACCGATCGAGAGGGATGCCGTAGCGCCGGCCGATCGCACACACGAGCGACGCCGAGGCGCGGTATTGCGTGTCCGTGTACCCGATCCCTTGCGTCGGATCGAACTCGTGCTCGATGCCGATGCCCGTCCTGTTGAATCCACGCGCGTGGAAGGCCGTATCCGACTCGGCGACCACCTGGGTGATCTCCCCATCACTCGCGCGGATCACGTACTGCGCGCTCGCGCGCGCGCGGCGGTCACGGAACCAAGAGATGGCGCCCTCGTACGAGCCTGCCGTCGCGTGGATGATGATGTAGGTGACCTTGGCGCCGCCGCGGCCGGTGTCGAAGTTCTGGCTCGCGGCGGGTAGCCACCGGATCGACGGGTAGTAGCTCGGCGGTGCCGCGGCCGCCGGCTGGGCGAGGGCGAGCAGTGCCGCGGCGAACATCGTGGAGAGGATGAGCAGACGCACGGAGGCGCACGACCGTACATCTGGCGGGCTCCCGCGACAATGCGTCGAAGGTACCTGCGGAGATCGCCCGCGGCACCCTGACGCTTGGGCGCGTGCGCGCAGGGCCGCAGACAATGGCGCCATGCAATTTCCGCATGGCGCGCGTCGCGGAGACGGTCATGCCCCCGGTGGAGGATCCTTCGCCCGCCGCAGGCTCCCTTCGCCTTCCTGATCGGCCATGTTCGAGGGATTCGAGTCATTGGCGATCGACACCGGCGAGGCCGTGATCCGGGTGCGGCACGGTGGAAGCGGACCGCCCCTCCTGCTGCTTCATGGAAGTCCCCAGATGCACGTCATGTGGCACGAGGTCGCCCCGCGGCTGGCGCGCGACTTCACCGTCGTCGCAACTGATCTTCGCGGCTACGGCGACAGCAGCAAGCCGCCGACGACACCCGATCATGAGCCGTACTCGAAACGCGCGATGGCGCGCGACCAGGTCGAAGTGATGCGGCGCCTGGGGTTCGAACGCTTCTTCGTGGCGGGACACGACCGAGGCGCTCGCTGCGCGTACCGGATGGCGCTCGATCATCCCGGGCGGGTGCGAAAGCTCGCCGTGCTCGACATCGTTCCGACTGGCGAGGCGTTCAGGCGTACCGACATGGCGTTCGCCCTTCAGTACTGGCACTGGTTCTTCCTCGCGCAGCCCTACGACCTGCCCGAGCGGCTGATCGGGATGGATCCCGAGTGGTACCTGCTCCGGCGCCAGGAGACGCGTGAGATCTGGTCGGAGGAGGCGGCCCGCGACTATCTCCGATGCTTTCGCGACCCGGCCACGATCCACGCGATGTGCGAGGACTACCGCGCCGGCGCGACGTTCGACTTCGCGCTCGATGAGGCCGACCGCGGCAAGCGGCGCATCGCGTGCCCCGTGCTGGTGTTGTGGAGCGGCCGGCGCGAGCTCGAGAGGCTGTACGACGTCCTGGCCATCTGGCGCGACTGGGCCGACGACGTGCGCGGCCGCGCGCTCGACTGCGGGCACTATCTCGCTGAGGAAGCACCCGACGAGACCTACGCGGAGCTGCGCGCCTTCTTCAGCACCTGAGCTCGCCCGCTCCAACGGGCCATCGCTCTCGGCAGCCCGGTCGCAGCCGAGGCGAAGAGTTCAGTGGGCCCACCGTCCAAGAGGCGAGCCCATCGCGAGGGGTCGATCCGAGCCCGCGTCTCGGATGCGGTTCCGACCGCGTCGCCGCGCGCCACGGCGACCCGCGCGGCGGAGCCGAAGGTCCAGGGGAAACCGTGCTCGCGCCCGAGGCCTCCGCGCTCATCGCCTCGGCTCGATCGAGCTCGCCGAGCTCGAGGTAGGCCTGACCGAGATACTGCAGAGTCGGGATCTGTGCGCCGACGTGCCCCGCGGCGCGAGCGAAGCCGAGCGTCTCCTCGAAACCTCGAAGCGCGGCCGCGTAGTCGCCCCGCAGCAGGGCCACCAGGGGCGCGTAGAACGCGACGTCGGCTCGCCCGAAATCGTGGCCGATCTCGTCGGCGGACCGGCGCGCTTCGGCGGCGACGCTGAGAAGGCGGTCGAGGTCACCGACGAGGTAGCGCGTGTACGCGGCGATGCCGAGGCTGTCGACGACCATCGGGACGTTCCCAAGCTCGCGGAAGCGTTCCGCCGCGCGGTCCATGGCCGCGAGGGCGTCCGCGAAACGATCGGACTCGCGGTACGCGTGGCTCAGGCTGTTGAGCGTCGAGGCCTCGAGGTCTGCGAGCCCGAGCGCGCGGGACTGCGCCAGCGCTTCTTCGCCCATGCCCATCGCCCCCGCGATGTCTCCGCTCCAGAGCGCATTGAACATGCGGCTCCACTGGATCCGCGCGTACAGCTCGCGCTCGGGAGAGCCCTTGGCGAGCTCCACCGCGCGTTCGAGGAGGCGGACCCGCGGGTCCAGGCCGAGGTAGCTGACGAGCTTGCCGGGCTCGCGGAAGCGGCGCACATCGCCCGTCACCGCCACCAGGGCGAGGGCGTTCACCGCGCCGACGCCCGGGATGGTCATGAGTCGCTCGACTCGCTCGTCGCCGAGGGCCACCTGCGCCAAGCGGCGGTCCAGCAGCGCGATCTCCTCCTCGATCGCCTGGTGCACGCGCAGCGTCGCCTCGACTTGGGCTCGTTCGTCCTGCGGCAGCGCGAGCTCCTTGAGCCACACACGGCCGGAGCGGCCGAAGAGGTCGGAGATCGGCGCGTCCGCAAGGCAGCGGTTGAGCACCGCGTGGACGTGGTTGCGCGCCTGGGTGCGCTGACGGACCAGCGCCGCGCGGCCGGCGACCTCGCGCCGCAGGCGCCGGGTCTCCTCATCCGGCACCCAGACCTCGGGCACGAAGTCCGCGGCGAGCAGCTGCGCGAGGGTGAGCGCGTCGACCTTGTCGGTCTTCGCCTTCGCCTCCGCGATCGCCTTGGTCCGCAGCGGATTCGACACGACCACCCGCGCGCCGCTGACGCACAAAAGGTCGCGGATGGCCCAGGTGTTCATGGTCGCCTCGAGCACGACCTGGTCGTCTGGGCGAAGGGTTTGGGCGAAGGCGCGCAACGCGCTGCTGCTGGTGCCGATCCGCTGCCGCACGGGCGAGGCCTTGCCTTCGAGGATTGCGACCTCGGCAAAACGTTTGTGGATATCGAGGCCTATGGTCCGCATGCTTCCTCCCGTCAGCTCTCATTTCGCGCGCGTGGGGACGAGGCGGGCGACACGACACCTACGGATCCGCGCTCGAAGCGCAATCGGGTGAGTCGCAGGGGCGGCCAAATAGCGGTTCGGACTCGAAGTCCATACCTGCGGCGGCCTGCCCGGCCTCGGTGTCCCCGTTGTTACCTCTGTCCCGATGGGCGCGAGCCTATCGAAAACAGCGGCTCGAGCGTTTCATATCAAATAGCGGATGGCCGCCGGGTCGCCGGCCTCAGCGAGGTGATGGCCGATGATCGCCGAGAGCTCCTCGAGCCGATCGCCACTCTGCCGCTCGATCGCGCGTGCCACGGCGGTGTGCAGCACGCGTCGCCGGGCCCGCAGGATCGATGCGTAGGTCGCCTCCTGCAGGAGGGGATGGCGGAATGCGTAGCGGCGCTCGGGGCGCCGCGCCTCCTCTCGCACGAGGTCGTGCCGCTCGAGCGCCGTGAGGTGGCGGTCGAGCTCGGGAGCGGCGGTCACTTCGGCGAGGACCGGCTGGGAGAACGTCCGTCCGATGACCGCCGCGGCGTGGCTGACGCGGCGGGCACCCTCGTCCAGCCGATCGATGCGGGCCGTCAGCAGCGCCTGGACGGTGTCGGGCAGCGGCATATCAGCGCGCGGACGCGTCACGGCGACGCCGCCGCGCGAGGCGAAACCTGCTTCGACGAGTGCGCGAACGAGCTCCTCGATGAACAGCGGGTTGCCCTCGGCGCGCCGCAGCACACCGTCCGAGAGGGAGGCGCCGAGCGGGGCGCCGTCGAGCAGGTGCGTGACCAGCGTGCGCGCGGCCGCGTCGGTCAAGGGCGCGACGGCGATCTCCTCGTAGCGGTACGGCAGTTCGGTCTCCAGCCACTGGCGCAGCCGCCACGCCGCTGACTGTCGTTCCGGGCGGAACGACAGGAGCAGCAGAAGCGGAAGCTCGTCGCAGAGCGATGCGAGGCGCTGGAGCATGTCGGCGGACGCGGCGTCACTCCACTGAAGGTCATCGAACGCCAGGACGCCCGGTCCGGCCGCATGTCTCGCGCGGACCAGGTCGGTGACCGCAGCCACGATCTCTTCTCTCAGCTTCTCGCCTTCCAGCTCGCCCGGTCCTCCCGTATCACCGAGTCCGAGGACCAAGCCGGTGGCGCGCGCGCGGCGCTCGCGCTCCTGCGCCGACGCATCGCGCCACGCCTCCCCGAGGTGAGCGCCGAGCACGTCCGGCGGATCGTCGTCAGTCGCGCCCAGCAGCGCGAGGAGCTGAGGTCGGAGCACGCCGTACGGCTGGCCCTGCGCGAACGACTCGCCCCGTGCCTCCGTCCATCGCGCGACCTCGCCCACGGGCGTCGTCGCGAGCCAATATGCCTGCGCTTCACGGAGCAGCCGCGTCTTCCCAAGACCGGCGTCGGCGATGAGCGCGCAAACGCGCCCGCGTCCAGCCCGTACGTCCGCCAGCGCCTGCCGCAGCGCGGCGAGCTCCCGTTCACGGCCGACCAGCGGCGCGGGACGCACGCTGGCCGTGGCGGCCGTGCTCCCGGCGACCCGGCCGGTCACGATGAAGGCGGTGACCGGCGCCTCACGACCTTTCACCTGCACGGGTCCCAGCGGGCGGAAGGTGAAGGCCGCTGCGATCTGCCGCTGCGTGCGATCCGACACGACGACCGTGCCGGGTTCGGCGAGGGATTGCAGGCGCGCAGCGACGTTCGCGACATCGCCGATCGCGGTCTGCTCGAACGCTCCGCCGGCGCGCATGTCCTGGAGCACGACGAGGCCCGTGTTGACGCCGACCCGCACGGCCAGCCCCGAGCGCTCGAGGTCCGCCGGAAGCCGCTCGCCGTACGCGCGGACCGCTCGCGCCATCTCGAGCGCGGCGAGCACGGCGCGCTCGGGATCGTCCTCGTGGGCTATCGGAGCGCCGAAGTACGCCAGGACCGCGTCGCCCAGCAGTCTCGCGACGGTGCCCTCGTATCGCGCGATCGGCGCGACCATCGCGGCGAAGGCGCCGCGCACGACGTCGGCCCACTCCTCCGGATCCAAATGCTCCGCCAGGCCCGTCGATCCAATGAGATCGCAGAAGACGATCGTGCACACGCGGCGCTCGCCTTCACCGAGGACGAGCGGCGGCCCAGCGCTCATCGGGCTGGGAAGGAGCGCACCTTAGGGCGCTTTCGACCCCTCGACACTCTCGGAAGGAGTGTCCCGCCAGAGGCCGATGACGTTCCCGTCAGGATCTTTGAAGTGCGCGAACTCACCACCCATGCCCATCACATCGGTCTTGGGAATGACGACCTGTCCACCCGCCTTGCCGATGGCCGCCAGCGTCGCATCCATATCCGGCGCGAGGAGATAGGCGACAACGCCGCTCGGCGCCGCTGGGCGCACGCCGGTGGCCTGCGCGAGGCCGCCGAAAGCTCGCTCAAGCACTATCGTCATCGGCGGCTGGGCTACCCGCGCGAGCACGGTCTCGTCGCACTGCCCAGCGGGGAGGAGAGCCCGTGCCAACGCTCGCTGCAAGCGATGCCGCGCCACGTTTCTCTTTGACGGACGATTCCGGCAAGACCGTGGATTCGGACTCAATGCATGGGAAGCGATACATCCTCTACTTCTATCCCAAGGACCACACGTCCGGCTGCACGACCGAAGCCTGCCAGTTCAACGACGAACTTGCGGCGTTCGATGGCGTCGGCGTGCCGGTGATCGGCGTCTCGCGTGACGAGGCCGGGTCGCACCAGTCCTTCCGCGCGAAGTACGGGTTGCGCTTTCCCCTCGCGACCGACGCCGACAGGTCGGCGCACCTCGCGTTCGGTGCGTGGGGGGACCGGCCGGGCCGAGGCGAGGGCGTCATCCGCTCGACCTTCCTGATCGGCGCGGACGGGCGGATCGAGCGCGCGTGGTACGGCGTCAAGGCGGACGGCCACGCGAAGCAGGTCCTCGCGGCGCTCGGTGCGTGAACGTATCAGGGACTGTCGCGGCGATCGCTGCCGCTGCGGGGCTCGCGGCTGGTATCGCGGTGACGGGGCGTCTGCACAACGATCCAGGCGCCGGACGCTGGGGCGTACGGCTGGGTAGCACGCGGCTCCGCTACGCGAACCTGCCGGTCGTCCGGCCGTTCGATCCGAATCAGAGCGCGGTCATGGCGCAGTCGCCATGGCTCGCAATGCAATAGCAGCGAGATCGAGCGCGGACTTCGGGTGCGCCCAGCCTCTTTGCGGATGCCGCTCGTTGCCGAAGCGAAGACTGGCGGTCCCGACCGGGGTCTGACCCGGAACGGTGAAGTCCGGATTCACGGCGTCATTGTCGATCAAATCGAGGACCTGCTCGAGCTCGCGCGGGGTGTGGCGTGAGCTCTGGCGCTCGTGCTGGCCTGAGTGCCCCCGGGCCGCGCGTGTGCCCCCGTGTGGCGGCTCTTGGCCGAGATGGGCGCCAGTACCCGCGCCGGCCGCGCGCGGCGCCCGTTGGCCACCGTGTCCACGCGTGGGGCACGACGAGGGCGGGGGGAGCGGCTCGAACCGTGAGGCGATCGCAGGCGTCGCACCCGCGGCGGCTGACCGCCCGCGAGTGCGTCGCCTGGTGGAACGCGCAGGAGGCGAGCGCGTGAACCGGAAGCATCCTGCTGGGTCGGCCGCTCTGGCCGACACCGGCGCCGCGGCTGGCCCGCCGGCCGCTCGCCGCGGGGTGGCCAGGAAAACGCAGCCCGGTGAGCGCACCCGCATCCGGGTCGCTGACTTGCGCCCGTCCGACCGCAACCCGCGGACGATCTCGGCCGGTCGCCTGGAGAACCTCAAGCGCAGCCTCCAGCAGGACCGCCAGTTCCTCGAGGCGCGCCCGCTGCTTGTCAACTCCTACCCGAGCCGGGAGAACATCGTCATCGCCGGCAACATGCGCCTGCGCGCCGCCCGCGAGCTCGGCTGGGATGAGGTCCCGGTGCTCGTGGTCTCGCTCCCGCCCGAGATCGAGGCCCAGTGGAACCTCAAGGACAACAACCAGTGGGGCGACTACCTCGAGCCGGACCTCGCCCAGATCCTGAGCGAGCTGACCGCCCGCGGCGTCGATACCCAGATCCTCGGCTTCGAGCCGGACGCCCTCGAGCGGCTGCTCGGTCTGGTGAGCGCAACCGCGCCGGGCGATGACGACGAGTTCGACCCGACGCCGCCGACGGTGCCGCAGAGCCGGCCCGGCGACCTGCTCCTCCTCGGGCGGCATCGCCTGGCCTGCGGCGACAGCCGCGAGGGGTCGACCTGGCAGCGGCTGATGGAGCCCGATGTGCTCGCCGACGCCATGTGGACCGATCCGCCGTACGGCGTCGACCTCCAGGTGCGATCGGCGGCGCACCGGATGGACCCGGACAAGGGCAACCGGACCAGTGGCGAGCCGGCCTTCGCAGGCGACCGTCCCGCCGACCTCGCCCCGCTGCTCGGTGGCGTGTTCCCGCAGGCCGATCGCTGGCTGAAGCCCGGGGCGCCGCTATACATCGCCGGCCCGAGCGGGCCGATGGAGCGGGTGTTCCTCGAGGAGATCGCGCGGGTCGGCTGGCACCTGGCGTCTCCGGGCCTAGTCTGGGTGAAGAACGCGTTCGTCCCTGGCCGCTCGGACTACCACCCCCAGCACGAGATGCTGTTCTACGGCTGGAAGCCGGGCGCGGCCCACCTGTGGCTCCAGGCGACCGACCAGCCGAGCGTGTTCGACGACGAGCCCGTGCTCAGCTCGATGACGCGCCCCGAGCTCGTCGCACTGGTGAAGGCGCTGCGCAACGCCCGCAGGACGTCGGTCATCCGCGAGGACAAGACCCGCCATAACGACCTGCACCCGACGATGAAGCCGACCGGGCTGATCCGGC
>JALYKU010000073.1 GCA_030774595.1 Chloroflexota bacterium
CGGCGCTGACGACCGCCGCGAACGCGGACATCGACAAGGCCGTCGCCGCCGGGAGGCTGACCGCTGACCAAGCCACGACGCTCAAGTCGAAGGTCGCCGACCATGTCGGAACCCTCGTGGACCGCAAGCGGACCACGACCAAGTGACGATCGTCGCGATCCATCGCCCACGACGCCGGGTCCGAACGGGACCCGGCGTTTTCCTGTGTCCATAACGGAGAACGCGCGCCGGCGTTCAAGAGCCAACGGGCACAGGAAGGCGGAGCAGCAGCGATGGGGAATCCGCTCGCGCAGGCCTTCGCCAGCCGGCGGCCCGGCGGTATAGTCGGCCGACCGACCGAGGGTCAGCCCGGCGGTACAACGGAGCTGGCTGTGGACCGCGTGCTCGAACAGCGATACCGGATCCTCGAGACGAGCGGCACGGGTGGCTCGTCGCAGGTGTACCTCGCCCACGACGCGGTCCTCGGCCGCGAGGTCGCGATCAAGCTGCTCGACCCGCGCGCCGCCGCCGACACGTCGCTGCGGCGGCTGTTCGTTAAGGAAGCGCGGGCGCTCGCTCAGCTCTCCCATCCGAACATCGTGGCCGTCCACGACGTCGGCGAGGTCGACGGGCTGCCATTCATCGTCATGGAGCACATAACCGGCCCGTCGCTAAAGGAGCACATCCAGCACGAAGGCCCTCTGCCCGTCGCCGAAGCGGTGCACCTCGCCGTCCGGATCGCGACCGGTCTGGACTTCGCCCACTCGCGCGGCATCATCCACGCGGACCTGAAGCCCTCGAACGTGCTGCTCGACGAGGATGGTCGACCGAAGATCTGCGACTTCGGCATCGCGCGGTCGGTCGAGGAGGGCGAAGACAGCGGGCAGTTGTTCGCGACGGCGCAATACGTGGCGCCTGAACGGGTCGAGGGAAAGAAGGCCTCCACGGCGACGGACGTCTACGGGTTGGGCCTCGTGCTCTACGAGATGCTCGTGGGCAAGCCCCCGTTCACCAGCTCGTACGCCGCGGTGCTGCTGCGCGACCACGTGGTGCGCCAGCCGGTGCCGCCGAGCCACCTGCGTCCTTCACTTCCAAAGGAGCTGGACGACATCGTCCTGCGGGCGCTCGCGAAGGATCCCGGGCTCCGATACACCCGCGCCTCCGAAATGGCGGCGGCTCTCGAGCGGATCGAGGACACGGGATCCACGGTTGCGTTCGCTCCCGTCGTGCACCCGGCGTCCGGGATCATGACGCAGCCGATGCAGGATTTCGTGCCGACGGTCGCGCAGAGTCCGGTCGTCGCGCTCCTCAGCGCGCACGCTCAGCCCGTCCGCCGTGCTTTCTATGCGGTGCTCGCGGCGCTCCCCGTTTTCGGCCTGATGCAGCTCGCCGGGATCAGCCTGCTGGCATCCGTACTCGTCTCGGCGCTGATATTCCTCACGGCTTTCGCGGGGCAGCTCGGACTTGCGCTCGGACTCGGCTGGCTCGTCGAGACGATCCTGCTGTTCCTGTTCGTGCCCGGGCTCGCGATCCTGTTCGGGCTGATGGGCCTGTGGATCTGGCTGCGGGACATCCCCGCCGAGCAGACCGCGTTCGCGATCGCGATGCCGGTCACGGCTCCCTTCGGGTTCGGCCCGGCCCTGGCCCTCACCGCGACGGCCGTGCACGGGCTGACCGGCGTCGCCACCGTGGCGTGGGGCAGCGCCATGACCGTGCTCCTCGCCGTCGCGGTGGGACGGGAGTCGTTCGGGCCGTTCGTGCAGACGGGCCTCACTGTGGAGCAGGATTCGCTCTTCAGTCCGGTGCGTCTATCGGATATGAAGACGGCGATCCTCAACGCTCTTCAACCGGCGGTGGGCGATCGCTTCGGTCCGCTCGCGCAGCAGCTCGAGCCGGCGACGCTGCTGGGTCAGCTCGGGACATTCGCAGCGAGGCTGTCCAGCGCCGACGTCGCCTGGATCGCGACGATCGCCACGTGGGTGGTGTCCGCGCTCGCGGTGTGGACCATCACGCGCGTTCTCCGCTCCGCCTTCGACGTCATACTCCGGCGGCCGAAGCGCTGGTTCGTCCTCTACGTATTCGCGACCATGCTCGGTGTGGCCGCAGGCGCGGCGGTGCTCTACCTGCTGTTCGAGACGTGGGCGCCGCTCGTCTCGTCGGCCGAACGACCGATCTCGAGCCTGCTCCTGGTCTCCGCCGTCACCGGCGCGCTCGTCGCGCTCGCGGCAGGCGTCGTCATCGGCGCGATCGGACCAGGCACGCGGGATGAGGATGAAGAGCCTCTGCCGTCCATGGCCGCGCGCCGGATCCCGGTCCGGTAGCAGGACGCACCGGCGTGCAATGCGCGGACCGCCACTCGCGCCGCACCACGAGACCGTCCGGCCGGAGCACGTCGCGCCCGCGCGACCTCGCTAGAATCTGTGGGCAACGCGGGAGTAGCTCAGCCTGGTAGAGCCCTTGCTTCCCAAGCAAGTTGTCGCGGGTTCGAATCCCGTCTCCCGCTCAGCCGGGCCTCCTGACCTCGCCTCGCGGCGGGGAGGCGGTGTGGGGTTTCGCTACTTCGCGGAGTCGTCTCCCTCGAAGATGCCGAAGATGTTGCCCTCGGTGTCCTTGCAGTACGCAAACCAACCTTGATCGGGGACCGCCGTCCTCTCCATCAGGACCTCGCCGCCCGCCTCCTTGACGGCACGGGCCCCGTCCTCCCATTTGTCGACGGTCACCGTGTTGATGACCGGCTGCGGAGCCTCCTCGCTGCGCGGCATGATCGCGCCGTCGATCCCCTCCTCGTCCTTTTTACCCGTCGTCGCCAGCAGGTATTTGAATGGCCCGCCCCAATCGTTGATCTCCCAGCCGAAGGCCTTCCTGTAGAACTCGGCGGCGCGGTCGGGATCGTCCGCGGTGATCTCGAAATGCGATACGCGTCCCATCGACCTTCTCTCCCCTGCGTACGGCGTGAAGCGACTCTATGGTCGCGCGACCCCGGACCGCGAAGGGTCGTCGGTCCCTTTCCTTCCGATGGGGCGCTGACCCGCAATCGGCTCAGCGCCCCGAGCCGGATGGACTACCGGCGAGCCGTCTCTCCCGCTTCGGCGGGCTCCGGCATCAAACCGAGCTGGCGCAACACGGTCCCCGTGTCGTAAAAGCGCTTCTCCTCTTTGATGAGCCCGCCGCCATCGGTCGTCACGATGGCGACGCCGACGATGTTGAACCGCTTTCCCGTTGGCGGCACGTCACCCATCGGTGTGGCGAGCGGGCCGCTGTGCGTACCCGTGATCTGGAACTCGGTCGCGCCGGTGCGATCGTTCTTTTGGAACACGTCCGTGAACTTGAATGAGAGGTCGGGGAAGGCCCTGAAGAAGTCCTCCAGGTCCTTGCGGATGGCGTCGCCGCGCAGCGGCTCCGGGTAGTACGGGTCCGTCACGACGGCATCCTTCGCGTAGAACTTCATGACTCGCTCAACGTCGTGGGCGGCGTTGGCGGCGGCGTACTCGCGAGCGGTCTCCTCGAACTTCGACATGGGTCCTCCCGCGCGAAATCTGGCGCAACGGGATCGTAGGTCGAGGGTCAAGAAGTGGGGCTTTGGTCGCCCGCCCGCCCACCCGCGCCACACGAACGCTCACGTCAGTCGCGCGGGTCCCGAACGCCGAGCGACGCCAAGAGCGCCCGCATGAACGCGTCCGGCGCCTCGACCATGGGCCCGTGGCCTATGCCGCTCAGCGTGATGAGCTCGGCGCCCAGCGCCGTCGCGACGCGCTCCGCGTTCGGTCCGCCGGTGAATGCATCGAGCGCGCCGCTGATGACCGCGCGCGGGACGCGGATCTCGGCCACGCGATCGCCGGGCGCCCAGGAGCGGAGCGCGGGAATGACCGCGAGCGCCGCTTCGAGGCGCTGGGCCTGGCCCTCCTGCACGAGGCGCCGCCAGAAGGCGTCATCGGGGGCGGCCGGACAGATGGCCCGGAGCGCGGCGGCGAGGAACCCCGCGTCCTCTTTCAGCTGGAGCTGCCGCTCCGGCACCGCGTACGACGCGGGCATTCCGTCGATCCACGCGGGGGACACCACCACAAGAGTGAGCAGCCGTGCTGGACGAGCGAGCGCGGCTTCCATGGCGATCGCGCTGCCGAGCGAATGGCCGACGACATGGAAGCGTTCGAGCCCAACGTCATCCGCGAAGTCGAACAGATCCGCGGCCAGCGACGGGATCGCGTAGTCGCCGTCGGGGGCGCTCGTCTGGCCTCGGCCGCGCACGTCGTAGGCGATGCCGCGAAGCCCCGGCGGCAGCAGCGCGAGCGTCGGTTCCCACCACGAGCTCGTCGCCCAGTTGCCGTGCACGAATACGACGGGGATCCCGTCGCCGGCGTCGCGGTAGTGGACCTCGCTGTCGCCGACGTGCGCGAACGGCATCAGGTCCCGAGGACGAGTCCGCCGTCGACACAGAGAACGGCACCGTTGACGAAGGCCGCCTCATCGGATGCCAGGTAGAGGTACGCGGCCGCGACGTCACGCGGAGTTCCCAGCCGGCGGGCGGGCGTCCGCTCGACCATCGCGGCGAGCACCTTCTCGGGCATGTCACGGATCATGTCGGTGGCGATGAATCCCGGAGCCACGGCATTCACGGTGATGCCCCGGGGTCCGAGCTCACGCGCCCACACCTTCGTGACGCCGATCACCGCGGCCTTGGATGCGACGTAGCTCGTCTGCCCGAAGTTCCCATAGAGGCCGACGACCGAGGCGGCGTTCAGGATCCGTCCGTGGCCCTGGCTGATCATCGCCGGCGCGACCGCCTGGGCGCACGTCACGGTCCCCCGCAGGTTGACCGCCAGAACGGCGTCGAGATCGGCCTCGCTCATCCGTCCGACGAGCTCGCCGTCCTTGACCTTCACCAGCTGGGCGTCGCGGGCGATGCCCGCGTTGTTCAACAGGATGTCGATGCGGCCGTGCGCCGCCAGCGCCGCCGCGACGGCGGACGCGACCTGCGCCGGGTCGGTCACGTCGACCCGCCGGTGAGCCTCGACGCCGCGGCCCCACGTGACGACGGTCGCGCCGGCTTCACGGAACGCCCGCGCGGTCTCGGCGCCGATCCCCCGCGCACCGCCGGTCACGATCGCGACCCGTCCGTCCAGGCGGAACATCTCAGCGGCCATCGTGAGCGGCGAGCCAATCGCCGACCCGCGGCCAGAGATCCCCCTTCGCCGTGCGGCCGACGACGATCCCGACATGGCCGCCGGCGAGCACGATCTCGCTCTTGTCGCGGCTGGCCACCTTCCCGAGGATCGCCCTCGTCGTCGGGCGCGGTGCGATCGTGTCGCTCGATGCCGCGACGTTGAGGAGTGGGATGCGGATCGCGCCGAGCCGCACCTGGCGGCCGGCCATCCGAAGCCGCTCCGTGACGAGACGGTTGTCCTGGTAGAACTCGGTGATCCACTGGTGATACGCGGCCGCGGGAAAGGGCGTCCCCTCGTTGACCCAGCGATACATGGCCTGCCAGCCGCGTGGGTCGAACGCCGGATCGCCCAGGCGCTCGTACAGCTGCAAGTACGTGCCGACGGTCGACCCGGCCGGATTCAGCATCTTCGCCCCGATGTCGATGAGCTCGGCGGGAACGACATCGAGGGTGTCGCGGATCTTGTCGATCGGGAACGCACCCTTCGCGGTCCACGTTCCGAACTGGCCGGCGTCGGAGAAATCGATGGGCGTGGTGAAGAGGACGAGGTTCCGCAGCGGCGCGTCCGGGTGGAGCGCTGCGAAGCAGGTCGCGAGGACCCCGCCGATGCAGTACCCGAGCAGCGTGAGCGGCCTTCCGCCTGCCTCGTCGCTGGCGTGCCGGATCGCCCGCGGCAGGTATCGCGTGACGAGATCGGTAAGCGTGACGGCGCGGTCCTCGGGACCCCAGGTGCCCCAGTCGAGAAGGAACACGTCATGGCCCCGGCCGAGCAGGAACTCGACGAACGAGTTCCCCGGCCGCAGGTCGAGGATGTACGCGCGGTTGATGAGTGGCAGGCACAGGAACACCGGCGTACGGCGGATCGCGGCGCTCGTGCCCACGTAGCGGAAGAGGCGGGCCTTGTTCTTGCGCCAGACGACCTCCTTCGGCGTCTCGCCGACGGGCGCCTCCTTCGCGGTCGCGACGATCCGCATCAGGTCGAGGGCCCTCTCGCTCGACGTCCACACCGCATCGCCGAGCGCCAACGGTCGGGTCTCGGTCACGCGCGCTTCCGCGGGGTACCGCTCCGCTTCGTCGCGGCCTTCCTCCCCGCCGTGGGGCGCGATCGTTTCTCCAGCCCCGCGAGGCGGTCGTCCAGCGCGTCGATCTTCTCCTCCAGGCCCAGGATCAGCTCGCCGAGGCGCGCGACGTCGTCCCGGCTCGGCAGGTTGAACGTGGCGAGCTGCGCGCTCATCGAATCGCGCGCCGTCTTCTGGAACGCGAGGAACGTCTCGAGCATCTTCCCCTGCATCTGGGCGAAGGCCTCGGTGCTCATGGTCTCTTTCGCCGCGCTGCTCCAGAGCTTCTCGTTGGCCTCGTAGAACGTGCGCCAGGTCTCGAACGGATCGGCCGCCGTTCCCGCGTCGTCGGGGGTGGTCTGCTTCGTCACTTGGAGCGCTCCTTTCGTGTGACCTTCGGTCGCTCGTACGCGCCGAAGAACATGTCGATCGCGGTGCGGTACCGCTCTAGGAACGACGCGCCCGCGTCGAGCCATGTGCGTCCCGCCTCGGTCAGCGTATACACCCGCCGCGCGGGACCCTGCGCCCCCGCCTCCCACGCGGAGCGCACCAACCCGTCCTTCTCCAGCTGCCGCAGCGTTCGGTAGAGCGTCGTCATCTCGACCTGCGCCAGCCCGAGCCCGCGCAGGTAGCGCTCGATGAGATAGCCATGCGCTTGCTGGGTTGAGATCGCCAGGAGCACGTACGGGGTGAGGAGCTCGCGCGGGCTCCACCCCGGCTCGGCCGTTCCGGGGCCGGCCGTTGGGCCGGCCGGCCGCCGTGGGGCGGCGCGCTTGCGCCCCGTTGCCGCCGCTCCCTTGGAAGGCGCTTTCCTCCTAGTTGACATCGTCGCATCTATATGCATACTGCACGTATATGAGCCTACCAAGGCAGGAACAAGGAGGCAAGGACATGGCGACGACACCACGACAGAGCAAGCGCATCCGCATCGAGGGCACCAACGTCGGAGAGACGGTGGACTCCTTCTTCGACGAGTCGGTCGCGACAGCGCGCGAGTACGCGGCGGCCGCGAACGCATCGGTGCTGGGCGGCATCAAGGCGGCATTCGCACTCCAAGAGCTGAACATCACGGCGTCCCGCGAGGTCCTCACGGCGTCGATCGATGGCACCAGGAGCGTCTTCGACGCCTGGGCCGGTACGGTCCGCGCGGGCCAGGCGGCCACGACGCGGCTGGCGGCCTCGGGCGCGAAGCTCGTGGAGGATGCCCTCCCGACCAAGTGAGGACTCACGTCCGGCCCAGGTAGGCGGCCTGCACGTGCGGGTCGGCCCGTAGCTCGGCTCCGCTGGCCTCGAGCACGACGCGACCGAGCTCCACGACGTATCCGCGCTGCGCGAGACGAAGGCTGAGGGGCACGTTCTGCTCGACGAGCAGGATGGTGGTGCCCGCCGCGTGGGTCTCGCGCAGCGCGCGGAACACCGCCTGGACGACCACCGGCGCCAGGCCGGCGGACGGTTCGTCCACCAGCAGCGCTGGGCGCCGAGTTTGACCGGCGGCTTGTCCGTGGATGCGACCGAGGTGGCGCTCGCCGCGCCTAGGGCTCAGGCCGCTGCCGCCGCGCGCGACCGCGACCCGCCCCACCGCCGCGATGATCGAAACGAATGTCCTGCGCATGCTCCTACGCCCTTCATCGAATGTATCGGACCCGCGTGGACCTCAACGCACTTCCACCTCCGAGCCTTTCCCTCAGCTCGCGCTTCAGCACCTTGCCCGCGGCGTTGCGTGGCAGCAGATCGACGAACGCCACGCCCCTCGGGGCCTTGTACCTGGCGAGGCGCGACCGGCAATGCGCGATGAGCTCGTCGGCGGTGGCCTTTGCGCCCGGCCTGAGGACGACGACGGCGAACACGGACTCGCCCCACTTGGGATCCGGCACGCCGACGATCGCGGCCTCGGCGACCGCCTCGTGGGAGAACAGGACGTCCTCGACCTCGGCCGAGTACACGTTCTCGCCCCCGGTGATGACCATGTCCTTCTTGCGGTCGACGAGTGTGAGGAATCCTTCGTCGTCCAGGCCCCCGAGGTCCCCGGTCTTGAACCAGCCATCGGGCGTGAATGCCTCCGCCGTCGCGTCGGGACGGTTCCAGTAGCCCGCGAAGACGTTCGGTCCCCGGAACAGGACCTCGCCGATCCGGTCCGCGTCGCAATCGCGGCCGCCCTCGTCGACGACCCGAAGCTCGACATGCATCGCGGGCTTCCCCGCGCTTCCCGCCTTCCGCCGCCAGTCCTCGACGGGCATGAGCGTTCCACCGGGCGCGGTCTCCGTGAGCCCATACCCCTGGAGGAAGGCGAAGCCACGCTGGGCGACGCCGTCGATCACGGCCATCGGATGCGGCGCGCCGCCCGAGACGCAGAAGCGGAGCGAAGGGAGGTGCGCGGCGTCGAACCCGGGACGCTTGAGGAGCTCGAGCCAGATCGCTGGAACACCGAAGATCGCGCTGACCCGGTAGCGCGCGACGAGCTCGACGACGGCGTCCGGGTCGAACGAGCGCGTGATCACAACGCGGCCACCGAGATACAACGTCGGCAGGAGCCATAGCCCGATGCCGCCCGAATGGAACATCGGCAGGAGCGCGATGGTCGTGTCGAACGGCGTGATGCCGACCGGCGGAGCCATGTTCACGCAGTTCCAGAACACGTTCGCGTGCGTGAGCACGGCGCCCTTCGGGTGTCCGGTCGTGCCCGAGGTGTAGAGGATGAGGTGCGGCTCGGCGAAGAGCGCCTGTGCGTCGGCCGGAATGGGCGCCGCGCCGCTCGCGGCGAGGAGCGCTTCGTACTCGTCGCCGAAGCGCACCCAGGCGGCGGGCGTGCGGAGCGTCGCTGCGAGCTCGATGTGCTCCGGCCCGACGAAGACCAGCCCGGCACCCGCATCGCCGATCTGGTACTCGAGCTCGCGCGGGGCGAGTCGCCAGTTGAGAGGCACGAGCATCGCGCCCACCCGCGCGGTCGCGAAGTAGACGTCGACGAACTCCGCGCAGTTCACGGTGAGCGTCGCGACGCGGTCGCCGCGGCCGACGCCGAAGCGGTCGCGCAGTGCGTTCGCCAGGCGCGTCACGCGTTCGTCGAGCTGCGCGTAGGTGAAGCGTTTGTCGCCCTCGACGATGGCCTCGCGCTGCCCGTGCAGCCGGCCGCGCTTGGCGAGCCAGTCGGCCGCGCCGTAGACCCGCGTTGGGTCCGCCGCGCGCAGGCCGGAGCTCGTCGACGCGGGCGCCGTCATGCGCGCCCCCAACGGATGGCCGTCGCCGCCCACGAATAGCCGGTGCCGGCCGCGAGCAGCACGACGAGGGCACCGTCCCGAAGCCGTCCTTCCTCACGCGCGCGGTGCAGGCCGACGAGCGGATCGAGGGCGGACATGTGGCCGTGGTCGGCGAGGTACACGCCCTGGTCTTCGCGGAGACCGAGGCCCGCCAGCACGTCGCGGAACAGGGACCGCTTCGTGTGGATGGGGCACAGCAGGTCGATGTCGGCCAGGCGATGGCCGCTCCGCTCGACCGCCTCGGTCGCGACGGCGATGAAGTTCCGCGCCGCGATCGGGTCGAGGCGCGCTTTCATCGCCGAGGGGTCGCGCACGTCGAGGTAGTGCCGTCGTGCGCGGACGGTCTCCAGGCTCGCCGGCTCGCGCGATCCGCCCGCCGGGACCATGACGTCGTCGGCGAACGAGCCGTCCGTGAATCCGCACGTGGCGAGGACGTGGTTCTCCGGATGGTCGCGGCGGAGCAGCACGGCCGCCCCACCGGCGCCGAAGCTGATCATGAAGCGAGAGCGCTCGTTCGTGTAGTCGATGAGGTCGTGCTCGCGCGAACCGCCGGCGAGGAGGACCTGGCTCATCCTTTCGTCGACCGCGAGCAGCCCCTTCGCCAGCTCCAGCGCGATCGGTGCTCCGGCGGAGACGCCCTGGATGTCGAAGGCGAGCGCCCCAGCGACGCGGCGGCCGAGGAGCTGCTGCACCTTCGGCGCGGCGCTCCAGACCGGGAAATCGCGATGCGGGCTGCCCATGTACAGCAGCGCGCCGACATCGCCGTCGTGGCGGGCGAGGAGCGGCGCAGCGGCCCTGGCCGCGAGGACCGAAACGTGCTCGTCGGCTCCGGCGACGTGCTTGCCATCGAGCCCGAACCGCTCGCGCACGACGGCCGCCGGGATCCCGGAGAGCGCCGCGACCTCCTCGGCCGTCTGGAAGCCGGATGGCGAGTACGCGGAAACGTCGACGATGCCGACGGCGGTCATCGGCTGTCTTCCGGCGGACGGAGCGCGCGTTCGAGCACGAGCCGCAGGGACCGGCGGGCCGCGCCGGCGGGCAAACGCCGTTTCCACTGCACCGAGCGCATGCCCAGCGCCTCGGCGATGCCCATGAGCGCGTACGCGACCGCCTCCGGATCCAGGTCCGCGGCGATCTGACCCTTCGACTGCGCGTCGCGGAGGCCGCGTACATAGCCCTTGGCGATGGTCTCGTAGTGCCAGCGATGCAGAGCGATGTCCAGGGATTCCGCCTGACGGACGACCTGGTAGAGGTTCCGGTGCTGCTGCACGAAGTGGAAGAACGTCTCGAATCCCAGGATCTCCTTCTCGACGCGATCTTCGACGCCGGCCACCGCATTCTGGATCTCCCTTCTGAGCCCGCGGCACAGCGTGCGGACGAGATCATCGAAGACCGCGTGCTTGTCGGGGAAGTACACGTAGAACGTCCCGAGCGCGACACCGGCTCGCTGCGTGATCTCGAGGATGCCCGCGTTGTAATAGCCGTGCTGCCCGAACACGTGCTCGGCCGCGTCGAGGAGCTTCTGTCTGGTCCGACGGCCGCGCGCCGTGGCCGGGAACGGCCGCGCCAGCGCGACTTCCATCCCGGCGCGCATCGCAGTCACCCCCGCTCCGCCGACCTAAATACTGAATCAGTATTCATGTTGCGCGCGTCGACCCCACGCAAGGGCGCAGCCGGTGTCCACTCCACGCCAGTGCTTGGTCGATCAGGCAACAACGCTCGCGCGTCACGCGCTATGACGGGCCCAAGCGCTTGGCTCGGCCTACCTCCGCTTCGCGATCGCCAGCACGACCGAACGGAAGACCAGAAGGCCGACGATCGGGATCAGCATCGCGCGAAGCGCGACGCGGGTCGCATCGACGGCGGGCTTCCAGGTGACCTCGCCGCCCTTGACAATGAACGCGCCGACGGGTCGAGCAACGATGCCGTAGCCCACCCCGCCGCCGTCGCCGCCTCCGCCACCTCCGCCACCGCGGACCGCGGCGGCGGGAATGATCGTCACGCCGTCCTTCTCGAACGGCTCTCCGTACACCCGCTTCACCGTCATCGCTTCCTGCGCCTGTGCGAGGGTCTCTTGGATCTTCATCGTGGCTCTCCTCCCAAGTTGATCGACCGTTGCCGCGGCAGCATCCGGGCCAGCCGGTCCGGCCTGTGGGCTGTGGCGGTCCAGGAAATCCCGGCTTGAGCGTCGCGGCGCGACGTTCCCGCCGTGTCAGCGGCGAGACGGATCCGTCCGAGGCCCGGCTGGCTGGCATCCGGAGGTCGCTTCACTCGATCAGGCCCCTCCCGGGAGACGCTCGCGCGCGGGCGCCGGAGCCGCGGCAGGGAAACCGCCGCGGGACGGGCACTGCTGCCTACGTCCCGCGGCGTCCCAATTCGGCTTACGGGGTGGGATCGGCGATCGTCACCCCAAAGATGTCGGAGTTCCCGAAGTTCGGCAGGCAGGCGGTGGCCGGTGCCGGCCTGGCGACCGTCGTGTCGCCGGTCCGCAGCGCAATGCGCCAAGCGTCGATCGCCGGGCAATCGGCCGCGTTGCGGGCGTCGTTCCAGACGGCCGAACCGTACGTTCGGGTCGCGACCGCGTAGACGTAATCCCCGAGGAACTCACCCACGAGGTCGTTCTGGCTCGTGCCACGCGGGTCGCCGGGTGCCCCTCGGTGGAGCTGTGTGAACGCACCGGTGGCGGTGCCTGCAACCGTCGAGGAGTCGGCGTGCAGGAAGACGCCGACGAGGCTCCGCGGATCCGTGGTGTTGGTCCGGTATGGCGTGGTGAACGCGTTGTACACGACGTAGACGTCCGTCCCGTTCGGTGAGATGGCCGGCGCCGTGTAGTAGCCGCGGTCGCCCGAGGTCTCGATCGTCCGCGGCGCCTTCCAGCTGTTCCCGCGATCCGTCGACTCGGTGAAGTACACGTGCGGGGTGGCGAGAACTCCGCTGACGTAGGTCATGACGATGCGGTTCGTTGCGTCAGCGCCCGTCGGCGCACCGTTCGCGATGTCGACGCTCGGTGCCGGAGCCAGGTCGCTGCGGGCGCCGGCGATCCCGTCGATCACCGGGCGGCCGAGCACGGGGTCGAAGACGCCGGGCTGGGTCACCGGCCCGGCCACGTCCACCGGGTTGCTCCAGCTCTTGCCCCCGTCGAACGAGCGTGACATGAGTTCGAAGGCTTGTTGTCCTTGGTTGGAGGACGTGCCGACGCCGAACACGTACGCCGTGCCGGTGCTGTCCGTGCGGACGGTGCACCCGTCCAGCGGATTGCGCTGGCCGTTGTTGGCCGCCGCCGTGACCTGGTGCTGCGTCCACGTCGTGCCGCCGTCGTGCGAGTTGGCCACGATCAGGGGCGCGGGCGCCGCGTTGCCCTTCTCCTGCCCGCGGAAGGACGCCCAGCAGAGATAGACGGTGCCGAAGAACGTGCTCGAGGACGCGTTATCGGCCCAGATCTGCTCCTTGTCGCTGAAGGTGGTCGAGGACTGCTTGGAGACGATCACGGGCGCCTGCCACGCCGTGGCATCACCTGCGGCAGCGGCCACCGCGTCGTCGGTCCTCGAAACGGCGATGGCCTCGAAGCCCTTGAAGACGGCCTCGGAGCGTGTGGCGCCGAAGTTGGCGGTCAGGTTGGCGTAGTACAGGCGCGAGCCGTTGGACCAGGAGAACCTTCCATCGGTCCCCTGCCGAGGCCCGAAGGCGACGGCGGGATCACCGTCGGATTGCAGACCGGCCTCGAAGTACCCGGGCAGCGTCCCGATGGGGCCGACGTGCGGTACGCAGGCCGCCGGTCCGAGGCAGTCGCGCGCGGTCCAGCCCTGGTAGGTCGGCTGGGTCCAGGTGGCCCCGCTGTCGAACGAGAAGTACACACCCGAGACGCCGACGCCGTCGGTGAAGGGGCACGTCGTGGGATTCCCGGCGTTGCAGGCCTCCATGTCGATGTTGTCGTTCGCTCCGGCGACGAGCACGTTCGTCGCGTGAGCGTCGACAGCGAGTGCCGGCTCGTTCTGCTTGTTCTGCGAGAACGGCGTGGTCGGGCTACCCGCGTTCACCCGCACATCACCGTCCGCGGCGAGCGCGCCGAACGGCAGGAACGCCGTGAGCAGGATCGCGACGATGGACAGTGCGCCAAAGCGCCTGGGTGCTCGAATGCCTCGGATCACTCTCGACTCCTTCTCTTCGGGGCTTCTCGGAAGAACCCATTCTGCATGGAGCGGACCCCAAGTCGGCACGCCTGGCACTTCCTCGTTCGCAGTACGGTCGAGGAAACGCCTTCCGTGTTGCTGCGCTGTCGCTCGCCTCATGGGGCGGGATCCAGACGCGCACCAGCGCGCGCACGATCACGGTCTCTTCGGCCGCGAGATCGGCCTGCAGCGCCGGATCGCGACCGGCGAGCGTGCGCTCCGCTCGTGCTCATTGACGACGGGCGTGCGGCCCGCGGTTTTGCTAGCGTCCGCGCGATGAAGGTGGGGGTGCCGCGCGAGCGCGCGGCAGGAGAGCGCCGCGTTGCCCTCGTGCCCGAGGCGGTCGGAAAGCTTGTCGGTGCCGGACTCACGATCGCGGTCGAGCGGGAAGCGGGCATTGGTGCGTTCTTCGACGACGACGCCTACCGGCAGGCGGGGGCCGAGCTCGTCGAAGCCGATCAGGCGCTCGGCGCGGATTGCGTGCTCAAGGTGCGCAAGCCGTCGCCCGAAGAGACCGAGCGCTTGCGAGAAGCCGGCGTGCTCATCGCGACCCTGCAGCCGTTGTCCAGTCCCGATCTGATCCGCGGGCTCTGCGCGAAGCGGACGACGAGCTTCAGCATGGACGCGATCCCGCGTGTCACGCGCGCACAGCCGATGGACTCGCTCTCGTCGCAGAGCAACATCGCCGGCTACAAGGCCGTGCTGCTCGCGGCGAACTCGCTGCCGAAGTTCTTTCCGATGCTCACGACCGCCGCCGGCACGGTGACTCCCGCGCGCGTGCTGGTCCTCGGCGCCGGAGTGGCCGGCCTGCAGGCGGTCGCGACCGCGCGGCGGCTCGGCGCCGTGGTGGAGGCGTTCGACACGAGGCCGGTGGTCAAGGAGCAGGTCGAGAGCCTGGGCGGCCGGTTCCTCGCGATAGATCTCGGCGAGAGCGGCGGCGAGGCGACCGGCGGGTACGCCAAGGAGCTCTCCGAGGAGGCGCACCGCAAGGAGCAGGAGCTCGTCGCGGCGCACGTGAAGGACGCGGACGCCGTCATCACCACCGCGCTCGTGCCAGGACGGCAGGCGCCGATCCTCGTCACCGCGGACATGGTCCGCTCGATGAAGCCGGGCTCCGTGATCGTCGACCTGGCCGCGGAGATGGGGGGCAACTGCGAGCTGACCGAGCCCGGGCGCACCGTCTCCAGGGACGGCGTCACCATCCACGGCGAGCTCGACCTGCCGAGCACCGTCGCGGTGCATGCGAGCCAGCTGTATTCGCGCAACGTTTCCTCGTTCCTCGCGCATATCACGAAAGGCGGCGAGCTGACGCTGGACTTCGAAGACGAGATCACCAAGGGCACGTGCATCACGCACGAAGGCAAGATCGTGCACGGGCCGACGCGCGCGGCGATGGAGTCGGCGTGAGCGCGGAGGTCGTGGTCGCCGCGTACGTCTTCATCCTCGCGATCTTCGTCGGGTTCGAGGTCGTATCGAAGGTGCCGTCCACGCTCCACACGCCACTCATGTCGGGCGCCAACGCGATCCACGGGATCATCGTCGTCGGCGCCATCCTGGTCGCGACGTCGGTGGAGGGACCGTTCGCTGCCGCGATCGGGTTCGCTGCCGTGGTGCTCGCGACGGTGAATGTCGTCGGCGGGTTCGCCGTGACCGACCGCATGCTGCAGATGTTCCGCGGCCGCGGGCGGCCCCCGGAATGACCCTCGCCGATCTCGTCCCGGTCGCGTACCTGATCACCGC
>JALYKU010000074.1 GCA_030774595.1 Chloroflexota bacterium
ACCTGAGCTGACGCCCGACGGAGCTCGTCTACCCATCGGCTCGTGCCGAGCACATACTCGTCGACATGCGTGCGAGATCCCTGATCGCAGCGGTTGCGGTCGTCGGCGCGACCGTCTCCCTGCCCACGCCGAGCGCTGCGACGAAGTGGTGCGGGTCGCTCGCCGATCTGTTCCCGGACGGTGTGACGACCTTGCAGGGCGACGTCGACGCGGACCACAGGATCGACACCGTGTCGACGTCGGCGCGGTGGCTCGGTGACCAGACCTGTCGAGCGTGGCTCACGATCGACACGTCGAAGGGGACGTACCGTCGTCGGATCGATCCTTTGTTCGGCTCGCTCGTCGCTCCACCGGCGCTCGCAGGCCTCATCCGGCTCGGTCCCGGCCCGCGCCTGGACGTCGCGGTCGTGGTGATGCTCGGTGCATCGACCGGCTTCGTGGACGTGTACGGGCTCCAGGGGCGGGAGCTTCGACGCAGGAGCTCCGAGGCGTTCGCCCACGCCGGCAGCGTGGTGAACCGTGACCGTGCCGGCGTCGACTGCGCGACGGAGCGTGGGGCTCGGCTGGTAGCGTCGCTGGCGACGTTCGAGGCGGACAATCGCTATCACGTCCAGCGTACGTTCTACGCGGTGCCCGCCGGCGCTCTGCGCACCATCCCCGGAAGAACGGAGCGAACGACGGTCCGCTTCAACGGTCTGAACCGGTATCCGGAATCCGCATCCCAGGTGCCGTTCCCGAGCTGTGCCGTGGTTCGCGGTCCCTCGTAGCTCGCGCCCTACTCCTTGGTGCCGATCGCGAGCAGGACGTCGCGGCGGTCGTGGAGCGGATCGGGGAAGCGCTCGGCGAAGGTCGCTCGGACCCGCTCCAGGAAGCGTTCCCACCCGTCCTCGCCGAGCATCTCGCGCACGAAGCGGCCGGTCGCCCACACCGTGAGGCCGTCCACGAACTCGTCTCGGCCGTAGCGCCATTCGTACTGCGTCGGCTCGGTGCGAACGTGCCGCAGCCCCGCGTCGAGCAGCACCTCCTCGACGGCCGCACGCTTCGTGAAGCGGTCGTGGTTGGGGATCACCCTGTCCATCGTCGGCTCGAGGAGGTCGTCGGGCACGACGGAGGAGACCAGCTCTCGCCACGTGTCGGTGAACGCGTCGCGGCCGTCCGTCCACGTCGTGAAGCCGACGACGCCGCCCGACCGCACGACGCGCATGATGTCGAACAGCGCGGTCTCGACCTTCGTGAAATGCGCGAGCACGAAGTTCCCCAGCACGACGTCGAACGACCCGTTCGGGAATGGGAGGTCGATGGCCTGCGCGGCAAGGAACTCGACGGTTGGATGCGCTGCGCGGGCGACCTCGAGCATCCCTTCGGACGGATCGATGCCGACCGCGGTCGCGCCCAACTCGAGGGAAACCGCTGCGGCGACGCCCGTCCCCGTGCCGACGTCCAACACGCGGGTTCCGGTCGTCACGCCCGAGAGCTTGGCGAGATCTCGTGCGGGCTCTGCCAGCCGCGGGGCATGGACCCGCTCGTAGGTGGTCGCCGCCCGATCGTAGGAACGCCAGTCTCCCATGGCCCAGAAGGGTACCGGCGTTCGCCCGATACCCTTGGGGGCCATGTCGAGTCCGCGCCCATGAACGGCTTCGCGGGAGTCCTCGCCGTCGTCCTCGCAGAGATCGTTGCCGGCGCTTCGGCCCTGACGTGGGGCTCACCCCTGTGGAACGAGACCAAGCGATCGTTCTTCTCGATCTGGGCCGTGATCATGGTGGTGTTGTTCGCGTGGCCCGCGTGGTTGGCTGCGCGCGCGGCCGCGATCGCCGGTGATGCGGACGCGACGACCGCGGTGCGCCTCGCGCTCGCCACCGCGATCGTGCTGACGATCGCGACCGTGCTGCTCCTCGCACGGCAGCCGATCCCTGGGCGGGTGGCAGGCATCGTGGCGGCGATCCTCGCCGGCGTGACGCTCGAGCCCCTGGCGGCGACCGGCCGGCAAGGGCTCCTGATCTGTCTGTTCCAACTCCTGGCGGGTGCCGCGTTCCTCGGGGCGGCGTACAGCGCGTTGTTCCTGGGCCACTGGTACCTCACCGATCGCAAGCTCACTCGCGCGCCGATCAACCGGCTCACGAACGCGCTGATCCTCTCCACCCTGCTCGAGGCGGCCGCCATCGCGACGGGAGGGTTCTCGGGGTCAGCGTCGTCGCAGGCTTTCAACCCGCTGCTCACGTCGGGCGGTCTCGCGCCATGGATCGCGATCGGCATGGTCGCGGCGACGCTGCTGATCGCCGTGGTGGCGCGGGCCGCGCTCAAGGGCGAACGCGCTGCCGCCGTCCGATCGGCCACGGGCTTCTTCTATCTCTCGCTCGTGACCGCGTTCACCGCCGACGTCGCGGTGAAGACGCGGTTCTTCCCGGCGTAGATGGAGACGGTCGCCGGGGTCGTCGCGATCGTGGGGATCGTCGCGCACACCCTCGCCTGGCGGCTCGTTGCGCGCGGCCGGGACGTGTGGCGGACGATGCCGCCGCTGTTCGCCGTGTTGGGGGTCGTCTCCGCGGTGCTGCTCCCGTCGATCGCCGCTCGTGAGCCCGCCGCGGATGACGGGTTCGGCGCCTCGGCGCAGATCGTGATCGGCGTCGTCACGGGTGCCGGTCTCTTCGTCGCGACCAGGATCTTCGTCGCCGTCGTGGGGCGCTTCGCGGCATTCGCTCGCGACACCCGCGACGCGTACCGCCAGGCGGGAACGGTCCCCACAGCGGCCGCCTTCGGGCTGTCGATCGTCGTCGTCGCGCTCGGGGAGGAGGTCTTCTGGCGGGGCTTGGTCTACGGGGTCGGCGTGCAGCGTGGACTCTCGATCGGCGGGGCGGGCATCGTTGGTTGGGTCCTCTACGTCCTCGCGAATCGGCCGAGCAGGCTGCAGCCGATCATCGCCGCTTCGATCGTCGGCGGAGCGCTGTGGATCGGGCTCGCGTGGTGGACGGGCGGGATCCTCGCCTCGATCGCGAGCCATATGCTGTGGACCGGACTGATGCTCGGGTTCCCACCGGGCTCCTCGCGAGCGGAGGTCGTGTGAGCTTCTTGTCGACGGCGGTGCAGGACGTGCTCGATCGTGGGCAGTTCTGCGCCGTGGCGACGATGACCCCGCGGGGTCCGCACTGCACCCCCTTGGTGTACGCCAGCAGCGGGGCTCGCGTGTGGCTCACCACCTCGCGGCGGTCGGTCAAGGCCAGCGCCTGGCGGCGCGACCCGTCGATGGCGGGGCTCGTGCGCCACGAGGACCTGGCGGTGACGTTCACGGGCACCGTGCGGACCTACGACGCGCTCGACCGGCGAACGTGGGCGGCCGCGGTGGCCGGGGCGACCTCGATCGCGCGCGCCACCGCTGCGTTCAGCGCGAAGAACGCGAGGTTCTTCGCCGGGTACGCGATCGACGCCAAGCAGGT
>JALYKU010000075.1 GCA_030774595.1 Chloroflexota bacterium
CCCGTCTCGGTGGTGTGCATCTGCACATCCGGGCCGACACCCGCCCACTCCGGATGTGCAGCGACGAGCGCCCTCGCTTCCGCGAAGCTACGGAGGCCCGTTCGCATTGGAGGACGCTCCGGGATCACAGGCGGCTCGCGCAGCCAGTCGCGGCGAGGTCGGAGTTCGTCCAAGGCACGTCTGGCAGAGGCGGCCTTCGGACTGTGCTACCTCTTGGTCGCGGTCATCCCGCTTTGCTGCACCGCCTGACGCAGTCCAGCGATGTCGTCCGCGGAGATCGCGACGCGGTTGTTCGTCGCCACGTAGCTCGTGCCGAGGTTGATCTCTGCGTCCGCCACGCTTCGCAGGAGCTTGGCGAGGAAGCCGGGGCGATCCTCCCCCGCGTCCACTATCACGAAATCGCGCTCTTCCTTCACGGTGAAGCCCGCCTTCTCGATCACGCGGCGCGTGGCGGACGGGTCCTTCGTGAGCACGTGGAACAGCGCCTGCTTTCCCGTGCCCGACGGCACGGCGCAGAAGCCCTCGATGTTTATCCCGGCGTCCGCGATGGCCGCGGCGGCCTTCGCCAGCGTTCCCGGCCGGTCCTCCAGGACGACGGCCAATTCCTTCGTTGTCTCCATCCTGACTCCCCTCTTCGGTTCAGGTCGCTACACGTATGTTTCATGCTCGGGGTGGGGCCGCCTCTGCCGACGGCGCACGATGGCACTCCGGGCGGCCGAGGTAAAGTCGGCGCTGGGTCGGTCGCATGCCGGCCGATAGGGAGGTCACGCGGCTGGCTTGGCGTTCTCCCGGAACGCGCGGGGAACGCCCACCTCAGGCGGCATGCGCGCGCAGGCGACCAAGATCCGACGCGTCCGCGAGCCTGCGCGCGACGAGCGCGGGTGTACGCGCCTTTGCCGCGGTGCTCGGGCAGCGTCGCCGCGCCGCCGAGCAACACCGTGGCCGAGTTCGGGATGTACACCAGCGAGCTCCAAGCGATCGGCGTCGGCGCATCGTCGAGGTACGCGAAATAGCCGCGTGACCGGACCCGATCGCGCGACCGGGCCATGGCTTCGCCGAACATCCGCGCGATCTCGACCGGCATCCCGTACGACGCCGCCAAGAGGTCGCTCGCCCTGATGAGCTCTTCGGCGCCCGCCTCGCGCACATGTACCCGCGGCGGCACGTCGATGCGCCGCTGCAGATCGAAGAGCGCCATTCCGGCCATCTCGTCCACCTTCACCAGCCCCGCCGAGACGAGATGACGGGCGAGGTCGGTCGGCCGCGTCGCGGGGCCGGTGACCCAGCCGAACGCCTTGCCCTGCGACGCGAACAGCTCCCGAATGGCCACCACGCGCGCATTGGCCTCCTCGTCGGCGAAGCGGGCGACGCCGACGAGGTTCGCGAGCGGATGCGAATGCGCGCTGATCCTCCCGGCGACCGTCATTCAATGGCAGCGGGTCGAAGACGCCCGGCGCCGGCGGCAGGACGTGCAGGCTCGTCTCGATGGTCTCCACGAGCCACTCCTGTGAGGCGGTCATGAACCGACGCGCTCCCTCAGGCGAGGCCAGGCACCGCCGTGGCTGCGGCCGCCTAGCGGGCCGAGCCCCTCTTCTTCGGCATCACGGCGTCCTTGGCCTGCTTCGCGATACGGAACTTCAGGACCCGCTTGGCCGGGATCTGGATCTGCTGGCCCGTCGCCGGATTGCGGCCGGTGCGCGCCTTGCGATCGACGAGCACGAACTTCCCGAGCCCGGGGAGGGTGAAGCCGTTCTTCGCTTCCTTGTACGCGAGCTTCGCCTGTTCGTCCATGACCTCGTTGATCTGCCTTCGGGTCAAGCTCGTCCTGTTCGCGATCGTGTTGATCGTCTCCGCCTTGGAGAGTCCGGGCACGGTGTGTCCTCCTTGGTGCGCTCTGGTGCCGCGGCCGGCATCGGACGCGAGCACATCGGCGTGTTCGCGCAGCATTCTGTACGAACCCGCGCGCCGACGCATGCCAGCCGGGCGGATGGCCGACCTCGAGCGCGCGGGCCAGCGCCGCGTCACTACACTTCGCGTGTTCGAGACCATGGCGGGGGTGAGGCAGATGGGAGCGACCGACACGACCCGCGGCGCGGCGCTCGAGGCGCTCGGGTCCGAGGACCGGACCTTCCCGCCGCCGCCGGAGTTCGTCGCCCAAGCGAATGCCAACGATGCATCGATCTACGAGCGGGCCGAACGCGACTTCGAGGGATTCTGGGCCGACGAAGCGCGGCGCCTCGAATGGTCCAAGCCGTTCACGCGCGTGCTCGAGTGGGAGGTGCCGTACGCGAAGTGGTTCGCCGACGGGAAGCTCAACGTGTCGGTGAACTGTCTGGACAGGCACGTGCGCGCCGGTAAGGGCACCAAGGTCGCGTATCACTGGGAGGGCGAGCCCGGCGACAAGCGGACGGTCACGTATGCGGAACTGCTCGCGATGACCCAGCGCTGCGCCAACGCGCTGCGCGAGCTCGGGGTCAGCAAGGGCGATCGTGTCGCCATCTACCTGCCGATGATCCCAGAGCTCCCGGTCGCGATGCTCGCGTGCGCGCGCATCGGCGCGCCCTTCACGGTGGTGTTCGGCGGCTTCTCCGCAGAAGCATTAGCGGGCCGGATCACCGACTCGGAGCCCCGCCTGCTGATCACGGCCGACGGTGGCTACCGCAAGGGCAGCATCGTCCCGCTCAAGAGGAACGCGGACGACGCGATCGCGCAGAGCAAGACCATCGAGAAGGTCGTCGTTGTCCAGCGTACGAAGCAGGAGGTCCCGTGGACAGACGGCCGCGACCTCTGGTGGCACGACGTCGTCGATCGCCAGAGCGACGAGTGCGCGCCCGAGGAGCTCGATGCCGAGCACATGCTGTACCTGCTGTACACGTCGGGGACGACGGCAAGGCCGAAGGGCATCGTGCACACGACCGGCGGCTACCTGACGGGCGTTGCCTCGACCCACCGGCTCGTGTTCGACGTGAAGGACGACGACGTCTACTGGTGCGCCGCGGACATCGGCTGGGTCACAGGGCACAGCTACATCGTGTTCGGCCCTCTCGCGAACGGCACCACGAGCGTCATGTACGAGGGGACGCTGGACTTCCCGGACAAGGATCGCTGGTGGTCGATCATCGACCAGTACAAGGTCTCGATCCTCTACTGCGCGCCTACGGCGATCCGCACGTTCATGAAGTGGGGCGCCGAGTATCCAGGCCGCCATGACATGTCGACGCTGCGGCTCCTCGGTTCGGTCGGGGAGCCGATCAACCCCGAGGCCTGGCTGTGGTACCGGGAGCACATCGGCGGCGGCCGGTGCCCGATCGTCGACACCTGGTGGATGACGGAGACCGGCTGCATCCTCATCACGCCGCTCCCGGGCATCACCACGGCCAAGCCTGGGAGCGCGACCTTCCCGTTCCCGGGCATCAAGGCCGATGTCGTCGACGAGGAGGGCGCGACCGTGCCGCGCGGCGGAGCCGGGTACCTCGTGGTCGAGCGGCCGTGGCCGGCGATGCTGCGCGGCATTTACAAGGACGACGAGCGCTACCGCGACACCTACTGGAGCCGCTTCCCGGGTAAGTACTTCGCCGGCGACGGCGCGAAGCGCGACATGGACGGCTACTTCTGGCTGCTCGGCCGCGTCGACGACGTGATGAAGATCTCGGGGCATCGCATCTCGACGACCGAGGTCGAGTCCGCGCTCGTGTCCCACCCGAAGGTGGCGGAGGCGGCGGTCATCGGCCGAGAGGACCCCGTGACGACGCAGGCCATCTTCGCGTTCGTGACCCTGCGTGGCGGCGTCGAGGAGGTCGAGACGCTGAGTGGGGAGCTGCGGCAGCACGTCGTTTCGAAGATCGGCTCGATCGCCCGTCCCAAGACGATCATGTTCACGCCCGAGCTGCCGAAGACCCGATCCGGAAAGATCATGCGACGCCTGCTCCGCGACATAGCGAACGGGCAGCCGCTTGGCGACACGACCACCCTCGCCGACTCCACGGTCGTCGAGACCATCCGCGCCGGCTCCGGCGCCGGCAAGGAGGAGTGAACCCTCACACTGTTGTCTGGATAGTTTCCGCAGGGGCAACTCTTCGATAGAGCAAGGAGGGCGAACCTTGGCAACAACGACCGCAGCCGCCCGGCCTCAAGCCGCCTGGCGAACGACCTATGGCCTGCCGTTCGTCATCGGCGCGTCGTCCGCCGGAACGATCATCGAGTGGTACGACTTCTATCTGTACGCGACGCTCGCACCATTCCTGGCGCCGATCTTCTTCCCGAGCGATAACCCCACGACCTCGCTCCTCTCCGCGTTCGCGACGTACGCCGCGGGCTTCCTCGTGCGCCCCTTCGGGGCCGTCGTATTTGGCCGGATCGGCGACGTCATCGGCAGGAAGTACGCGTTCCTCCTGACGATCTCGATCATGGGTCTGGCGACGGTGGTGGTCGGGCTGTTGCCGACGTACGCGCAGATCGGCGTCCTGGCGCCGATCGTCCTCGTAACCCTGCGCCTCCTTCAGGGCCTCGCGCTCGGAGGCGAGTACGGTGGCGCCGCCATCTACGTCGCGGAGCACGCTCCCGACAAGAGTCGCGGCTACTACACCGCCTGGATCCAGACGACCGCGACGGTCGGCTTCTTCCTCGCGCTTGCCATCATCCTCGCGTTCCGTCTGAATATGAGCGCGGCCGACTTCGCGAGCACCGGCTGGCGCTACCCGTTCCTGATCTCGTTCTTCCTGCTCGCGCTCGCGATCTACATCCGGATCCGTCTCCGCGAGACGCCGCTGTTCGCGCGCCTCAAGGCGCGGGGCGAGACGACGAAGAACACGGCCAGTTGGGCCAAGGACAGCTTCGGCGGCCGGAAGCTCGGCGTGATCCTCCTGGTGCTCATCGGGCTCACGGCCGGTCAGGGCGTGGTCTGGTACCAGGGCCAGTTCCAGGCGCTGAACTTCATGACCATCTACCTGAAGCTGACCTTCACACAGGCGTACCCGATCCTGCTCTGGGCCGTCGCCCTGGGCACGCCGTTCTTCCTCGTGTTCGGCTGGCTGTCCGACAAGATCGGCCGCAAGCCGATCATCCTCGCGGGCTGCCTGATCGCGGCCGTCACCTACTTACCGATCTATCGCTTGATGACCGACTTCGCCCACGTCGAGACGGACGCCTCGGGCGTCATCACGAAGGCGAATCCGGACACGCTGGCGCTGGTCGCCCTGGTCTTCGTCCAGGTGATCTTCGTCACGATGGTGTACGGCCCGATCGCGGCGTTCCTCGTGGAATACTTCCGCGCGAAGGTCCGCTACACGTCCCTCTCGATCCCGTACCACTTCGGCAACGGGTGGTTCGGTGGTCTGCTCCCGCTGCTGTTCACGACGATTGTCGGCGCGACCTATCCAGCCGGGAGCAAGTCGTTCGTTCCCGCCTTCAGCAACTTCATGGGTCTGCCGATCAAGACCGATTGGGACCTGCGCGCCTTCAACCCGACGAACGATCCGAACGGCAACATCTACCTCGGCCTCAGCTACACGATCATCGTCGCGCTCATGACGGTCGTCGTGGGCACGCTGTTCCTCCACGAGCCCAAGGACGTGCAGATCTGGTCCGAGGTCGGTGGCGAGGACGAACGCTCGGGTCTCGTGACCGAGGCGACCCCCGCCGACTGACGCAGCCACGCCGCGACCGCGAAGGGGGAGGCGCGAGCCTCCCCCTTCCCTATGCTCGGTCGACCCAACGATGCTGCTCAGATCCACCGCTGTCCTGCTCTCCGCGATCGTGGTGCTCTCATGCGGGCTGCAGCCCACGCTGAGCCCACGGACCCTCCGCTACGTCGCGCTCGGTGCGTCGGACAGCGTCGGCGTCGGGTCCGCCGATCCGCAGAGCGGCTCGTGGCCGGCTCGGCTCGCGACGCGCCTGCCGTCGGGCAGCAAATACACGAACCTCGGCGTCTCCGGGTCGACCCTCTCGGCCGCGTTTCGGGACCAGCTGCCCGCGGCGGTGTCGAACGACCCGGACGTCGTCACGATATGGCTCGCGGTGAACGACCTGGTGCAGGGCGTCCTGCCCGAGATCTACGGTTCGCAGCTCGGGCAGCTGCTCGACGGCCTCGAGAAACGTACGCGCGCGCGCATCTTCGTGGGCGACGTCCCGGACCTCACGCAGGTGCCCGCGTTCCAGTCGGCGCCCGAGTCGCGCGGCCGGATCGCCGACGGCGTCGCCGCGTACAACCGGGTGATCGCGGGAGCGGTATCGGTCCACGGCGACCGCGTGGTCCTCGTGGACCTGCACACGGGGACGACCGACGTCGTCCGTGGCGGCGCGGTGTCCGCGGACGGTTTCCACCCGAACGACCGCGGGTACGAGGCCATCGCGCAGCGCTTCGCCGAGTCGCTCCAGCGCAGCGGGATCACGGTGCGCTGACGAGGACACCCTCGTTCGGGGCGAGCCGGAGAGGCGACCCCGCGCCCGCGCCGTCGCGCTCAGGATGCGTCGAGTGGATGACCCGGGCCGTGGATCCGCTCCACGGCAGCGTGACGGCTCGCTCGTCGTCGGTGAAGTTGAGCGCGACCGCGAGGCGCTCGCCCTCCTGCTCGCGCGCGTAGGCGAAGACCCCTCGCGGGGCCTGAAGAGAGCGATACGTCCCCCAGCGCAGCGCCGCCGAGCCCCGCCGCGTCCGCATCACGCGGCGGTAGAACGACAGCAGCGAGCGCTCGTCGTCGCGCTGCGCCGCCACGTTGGCGGGATCGGCGTCGTCCCCCATCGACAGCCACGGATCGCCCGTGGTGAAGCCCGCGTTCGGCGAGCCGTCCCACCGCATCGGGGTGCGCTCGGGATCGCGGCCATCGATGTCGACGACCCGCTCGGCAGCGATCGGCACGTCGGTCATGCCGATCTCCTCGCCGTAGTACACGAACGGCGTGCCGCGCAGCGTCAGCAGCATGAGCGCCGCGGTCGCGGCGTTGCGGAGCCCGTAGCGGCTCGCGGCGCGCGGCCGGTCGTGGTTCGAGAGGGTGTAGTCGGGCCAGGCGTGGCGGGGGAGCAGCGCCTCGTAGCGTTCGACCGCCCGGCGGAAGCGCGTCGCGCTCCACGGCTGCGACAGGAACATGAAATTGAACGAGAGCTGGAGCTCGTCGTCCTCGCCGTAATAGCGCACGAGCCTGCGCAGGTCGGTGAGGAACACCTCGCCGACCGCCATGCGATCGTCGTAGTCGTCGAGCGTGCGCCGCCAGGCGCGGTGGATCTCGTGCACCTCCTCGAGGTCGACGTCCCGCCGGCGCCGCCGCCCAAACAGCGTGAGGCGCGGGTTGTTTCGGAGTGCCTCGTCGCTCAGCAGGCCATGGGCGACGTCCACCCGAAAACCGTCGACGCCGCGGTCGAGCCAGAAGCGCATCACTTCATCGATCGCCTGGCGCACCCGGTGATCCCACCAGTTCAGATCGGGCTGCTGCGGGAGGAAGTGATGCAGGTAGTACTGGCGTGTGTGCGGATCGAGCGTCCACGCGCGCCCGACACGAGGGAACGTGCTGCGCCAGTTGTTCGGCGGACCGCCTCCACGCGCGGGGTCGGCCCACACGTACCAGTCGCGCCTCGGATTTGTGCGGCCGCTTCGCGACTCCACGAACCAGGGGTGCTGTTCGGAGGTGTGGTTCGGGACGAGGTCCACGACCACCCGGATGCCGCGCTCGTGAGCCGCAGCGAGCAGACGGTCGAAGTCCGCGAGCGTCCCGAAGATCGGATCGACGTCGCGGTGGTCGGAGACGTCGTAACCGAAGTCCGCCATGGGCGAGCGGTAGAAGGGCGAGAGCCAGATCGCGTCGATCCCCAGCGAACGGTCGGTGCCGTCGTTCAGGTGGTCGAGCCGCGCGAGGATCCCCGGAAGGTCGCCGATCCCATCACCGTTCGAGTCCTGGAACGAGCGCGGATAGATCTGGTAGATCACGCCGTGCTTCCACCAGACCCACGCGTCCGCCATGGCCGAAGCCTACCGAGAGCGCCGCGCGGCTGACGGTCCACCGCGAACGTCCGAGGCTAGTCCTGCGCTGGCGTGGCATCGGTGGATGACGCGGCGCGCTCCCTCGGTCGCGGCAGGAACAGCGATGCGGCGAACGCGAGCGTGCTCGTCGCCGCGACGATGAAGAACGGCGTGTGCAGGTTGGACGCCGCGGCCCACCAGGCCGCCGAAGGCGGGACCGATGACCGACCCGGCGGAGTTCGCGGCGGACGGCACGCTCTGCGTGAAGGCCATGCGGCCCTGACCGGGGAGGCGGCGAGCGCCGATTAGCTCATGGTGTTCGCGTCGTTTGTCGAGCGTTTACGCGATCGCGGTGCTAAAAGCGCTTCTCCAGCGATATCCGCGCGGGCAGCATCTCGTAACCTAGCTTCGCGTTGATCCCGCGCATCGCCTTGTTCGGTTCGTCGTTCGTCGTCATCAGCGCGCGCAGGCCGGCCGCCTTCGCTCGCGCCAGGGCTTCGACCTTGAGCGCGAGGCCGATGCCTCGGTTCCGGTGCGCTCGAGCGGTCCCGGTCATGACCGTGTACGCGTCCCGCTCGCCATGCTTGATCGTCATCGTCATACCGACGAGGCGGTCCCCGGCGATGGCCAAGACCGATAGCTCCGGCCGATTGTTGGGACCGTTCCCCATGCGGCGGAACATCTCGTACGCCCAGTGCGGGGTGGGAGACGGGAACGGTACGTCGTCCCAGCACTCGCCTTCCAGGGCGTACAGCTCGCGGTGGAAGGCCTCCGCCCCGTCCTCACCGCGACGAGCCAGCTCGTCCCTCACCGTGAGAAAGCGGATCCCGTCGCGGGTCGTTCGATCGATGGACGCGGACCACTGCGCGGGATCGAACGACGCGAGATCGCGGTACGAATCGATGCGCCTGCCGATCTCCGTGAAACCGCGCCGCGTCGCCCACTCGACGGCGAACAGCTGATCGGAACGCACCTGCGAGAGCGCGCGGGGAGCGCCGCGCCGGCGCGCCTCGGCCTCGAGGACCTCGATCAGCGCCGAGCCGACGCCCCGTCCGCGCGCGGCGCGCACGACGCCGATGCCCAGATTGAGCGCGCCGTCGGGCGTCCGGAAGGCCCCGCCCCGGCTCAGCTCCGCGAGCGCAACGGCGTCATCGCCGGCGCCGGCGACGGTGAAGCGCAAGCGGTCGGGATCCGGCGCGATCTGCTCCCAGCCGCGCCACTCCTCGGCCGAGGACTGCTCCATCGGTCCAAGCTCCGCGTTGCGGGCGGCGACCATGACCTCCCGGTCCCGCTCCTCGAAGGGACGGGCGACGTACCCTTGGGGCAGCCGCGTCTTGGCGATCTCGATCGGCTCCGCTATCACAGGGACAAGACCATCGCGGCCGTCGCACCGTCTGTCAATGAGTCCTGGCTCACAATGGATGTCGCTGTCACGTCGAGTGCGATGCGACACCGGGGGTGAGAAGTTGGACGACCGAGAGCGCGCCGCAGCATCGAACAGCGCCCCGCCGAGCGACCGGCCGACGAGCGAGCCGGGTCGAGCTGGCCCGGCGCGAAGCGACCGAGCGAAAGAGTCCGGCGACCACACGCCTCGAGGAAGGGACGACACCAGCGCGACGGCTCGAGCGAGGGACGACGTCGGCGCGCCCGCCCCCGACCGCCAACCGATGGACCCGACGCGGAAGCTGCTGAAGGTCTTCGGGGTGAAGGTGACTGACTACGAGGCGAAGACCGACGCGTTGCTCGAGGGCTTTGACGCCCGCGCGCCGGGCGACGCCGCCACCAACGTGGTCCGCGAGGTCGTCGAGCTCACCGCCGACCTCGACCGGTGGCTGCGAGAGATCCAGAGTCACGTCCTCCAACGGCAGGAGCAGGTGCTCTCCCGCCTGTTCGAGGAGAAGTCGCGGGAGTGAGCGCCCGTACGACCATCTTCGCCGCCGCTCTATGTCTGGCCATCGTCGGCTGCTCCCCGGCCGCCGCTTCGCCGTCGCCCCCTCCGCCGCCCGCCGCACCTGCCCCGGCGGTCGTCGCCGCGACGCTCGGCGAGATGTCGCTCGAGGTGCCCGAGCTCATATGAGGCAAGTGCGCGCCACAGGTGGTGGCGGGAGCGCGGGCGATCCCGGGTGTCACGCATGTGCACGCGGAGACGCAACATTGGCTCTTGACCCTCCGCTACGACACCGCGCTCACCGAGGAGCGCGCGGTGACGAAGGCGCTCGGCGAGGTGGTCGACCGCGCCATCCGTTGAGCTCGCGAGGCGCCTGCGCGACCACCACGCCGATCCCATCGGTCACCTCCTCGGCCTCGCTTCAGGAGTGCGGCCGCGCGTCGTCGGCGACTGCTTCCTGTACGTCGCCGACCGCGGACCCGCGCGGCTGGCGCTCTCGCGGCGCGGGTACGCTGCCATCACCTTCGGCCACGTGATCGTCGCGGCACGCGCGCCGAACGCCTCGCTCCTTGCCCATGAGCGGCGCCACGTCGCGCAGTACCGGCGCATCGGCTGCGCGTTCATCCCGGTGTACGTGCTCTGGTACGCGCGGCGCGGCTACGCGGCGCATCCGCTCGAGCGTGACGCCTCACGAGACCCTAGGCTGTTCGCGTGACCGCGAGCCGGGACGCCTTCGACATCGCTATCCTCGGCGGTGGCCCCGGTGGCTATGTCGCCGCTCTCCACGCGGGCAACAAGGGCGCCCGGGTGGCGCTCGTCGAGCGCGACCGCGTCGGTGGCACGTGCATCACCGTCGGCTGCATCCCCTCCAAGGCGTTGCTGGACTCGAGTCACGCGTATCACCTCGCGACGCACGGCGAGGAGCACGGGATCATCGTCAAGGGCGCGTCCTTCGACCTGGCGAAGGCCGTGGCGCGCAAGGACGCGGTGGTGAAACAGCTGGTCGGCGGGATCGAGACGCTGCTGCGCGGAAGAAAGGTGGAGCTCACCACGGGCCACGGCGCGATGGTGGCTCCCGGCGAGCTGAAGGTCGCGGCGAGCGATGGCGAGCGCGCGATCCGCGCCAATGCGGTGATCGTGGCCACGGGGTCGAAGGTCGGCATGCCGCCGATCAAGGGCCTCGCTGAGGCGAGGCCTCTCGACAACGTGCGGGCCCTCGAGCTCTCGCAGGTGCCGCGCCGCCTGCTGGTGATCGGCGCAGGCGCCATCGGCATGGAGCTCGGCACGTTCTTCGCCGAGGTCGGATCGGAGGTCACGGTCCTGGAGATGCTCCCTCAGCCGCTCGCGTACGCCGACCCTGAGCTCGTGCGTGCGCTGATCCGCTCTCTCGGGCGCCTGGGACTCCGCGTCCACGGCAACGCGAGGGTGACGGAGGTTCGCCGAAGCGGGAAGGTCGTGACGGCGGTGGCGGAGATCGACGGCAAGGAGCAGACGTTCGAGGGAGACGAGATCCTCCTCGGCGCCGGCCGCGTCGCCGACCTGTCCGGGGTCGAGGAGGCCGGGCTGGTGACGAACCGGCTCGGGATCACCGTCGACGACCGCATGCGCACGAGCGTGAAGGGCGTCTGGGCCATCGGCGACTGCATCGGCGACGAGCGCGCGCCGAAGCTCGCGCATGTCGCTTCCGCTCAAGGCGAGGTCGCCGTGGACAGCATCCTCGGGGAGGACGAGCGCATCGACTACACCGCCATCCCGAACGTCGTCTACACGCATCCGGAGCTCGCCCAGGTGGGCCTCACGGAAGCGCAGGCGAAGGAACGTCACGGGGACGCGCGGGTCGGCCGGTTCTTCTTCCGCGCTTCGGGCCGCGCGCTGGCCCTCGGCGAGTCGGACGGTCTGGTGAAGGTCGTCACCACCGGGTCCGACGAGCGCGTCGTCGGCGTTCACATAGTCGGGCCGCAGGCCAGCGAGCTCGTGGCGGAAGCGACGCTCGCGATCCGACTCGAGGCCACGACGGCGGACATCATCGCGACGGTGCACGCGCACCCGACGCTCGCCGAGACGCTCCGCGAGGCGTCGCTCGCGGCCGCTGGCCGACCGATCCACGCGCCCGCTCCGTCCTCGCGCTCCTCCTGACGAGAGCGCTGCCGTGAACTGCGCGCGCTGCGCCGCCGCGGTCCCCGACGGCGCGAGGTTCTGCCCGAGCTGCGGCGCCCCGGTCGCCGCGAGCCGCGCCGCGGAGGGCGAGCGGCGCGTCGTCACGGTCCTCTTCTGCGACGTGAAGGGTTCCACCGCGCTCGCGGAGTCGCTCGATCCCGAGGAGTGGTCCGAGATCATGGACGGCGCGTTCCGCGCGCTCACCGCCCCGATCGCGCGATACGAGGGCACCGTCGCCCGCCTCATGGGCGATGCCGTGCTCGCGTATTTCGGCGCGCCGCACGCGCACGAGGACGACGCCGAGCGCGCGATCCTGGCGGCGCTGGACATGAAGGCGGCGCTCGCCGCGTACAGGGAACGGCTCCGCGCCGAGCGCGGCATCGCCGATTTCGACGTCCGCATCGGGATCAACACGGGTCTGGCGGTGCTGAGCGATGCCGGCAGGCAGGGGATCGAGTACAGCGCGATGGGCGACGCGGTGAACGTGGCCGCGCGCCTCCAGTCCGCCGCGCCGTCCGGCGGCATCCTCGTCGGCGATTCCACGCAGAAGCGCGTCGGCGATCGCTTCGACCTCCAGGCGCTGGGCCCGATCGACGTAAAGGGCCGCACCGCGACGGTCGAGGCCTTCCAGGTGATCTCACGCGCGGCGCTGCGAGAGACACGCCGCACTCCGCTCGTCGATCGAGTGCTCGAGGTCGCCGCCCTCCGTGACGCGGCGAGCGATGTGCGCACCGGCCGCGGCCGCATCGTCGCGCTCATCGGCGATGCCGGCCTCGGCAAGAGCCGGCTCATCGACGAGCTGCGTAGCGAGTGGCGCGCCGACGTCCCGGAGGGATCGTCACAGTGGAGCGAGGCGCGCGGGCAGTCCTACGGCGGCTCCCGGTCGTACCTGCTGTTCCGCCAGCACGTGCTCGATTGGTCCGGCGCGGCGGACGGCGAGGAGCCAGCGGCCATCCGCCGGAAGATCGATGCACTCGTCGCGGAGCAGGTGCCGGATCGCGGGCCGAGGGGAGAGGCCGCGCTCGAGCTGGTCCTGGGTCTCCGACCGGAAGACGCCTCTGCGCTGGCCGAGCGCGACGGCGAAGCGGCGCGAGCGGAGCTCTTCGAGCTGGTGGCCGCGCTCCTCCATCGTCGCGCGAGCGACGGCCCCGCGGTCCTTGTGTTCGACGACCTTCAGTGGAGCGATCCGGCATCGGTCGAGCTGTTGATACGGCTCTTCGCCCTCGCCGATGAAGTGCCCGTGCTTTTCCTGCTGGCCTTCCGTCCGGACCGCCAGTCGCCCGCGTGGCGCACCAAGCAGAGGGCAGAGAGCGAGTTCCCCCATGTCTACACCGAGCTCGTGCTCGCGCCGCTTCAGGAGACCGAGGCCGAGGCGCTCCTGCGTGGCGTGCTTGGCGCCGCGCAGCTGCCCTCGCGCGTTCGGGCGCGGATCCTGACGAAGGCCGAGGGCAATCCGCTCTTCCTCGAGGAGATCGTCCGGTCGCTGGTGCACGAGGACGTCATCCGGCGGACGTCCGCCGACGGCGCGTGGCGGGTCACACGGGACGAGGCGGAGATCCGTCTGCCCGAGACGCTGCAGGGGCTGCTCGCCGCGCGCATCGATCGCCTCGACGAGGAGGTCCGCCGCACGCTGCAGGCGGCCGCCGTCATCGGCCCTTCCTTCGCGTACCGCGTGCTGCGGATGATCGACGAGAGCGAGCGATTGGACCGGCACCTCGCGACGCTGCAGCGCCTCGAGCTGGTCCGCGAGCTCGGCCGCGAGCCGGAGCGGCTCTACGGCTTTCGCCATGCGCTCACGCAGGAGGCCGCGTATGACTCGATCCTGCAGCGCCGGCGGCGCGAGCTCCATCGAAGAGTCGCCGAGTCGCTCGAGCAGCTGTACGCGGACCGCATCGACGAGTACGCCGAGCAGCTGGGCCATCACTTCGCCGAGGCTGGCGACCCGCGCGCGGCGCGTTACCTGAAGCTGGCCGGCGACCGCGCGATGCGGCTGTTCGCTCTCGAAGATGCGATCGCTGACTACTCGCGCGTGCTCGCGCTCTCCGCGACGTTGCCGGTCGACAGGGAGCTCCTCACCGAGGTCTATGTCGCCAGAGGGCGCGCCCACGAGCTGCGCAGCGAGTTCGATGCGGCCGTCGCCGACTACGAGGAGCTCGAGCGTCTGGGAAAGGAACGTGGCGACGCGCCGATGGAGGTCTCCGGGCTGGCCCACCTCATCACGGTGCTCGCCACTCCCACGAGCCGGCAGGATCTGCCGCGGGCGGAGGCACTGCTCGAACGTGCGGTACCGCTCGCGCGCGCGAGCGATCGAAAGGACCTCCTGGCTCGCCTCCTGTGGAATCGGCTCCTCGTCGCGGCGTGGAAGGGGACTGAAGAATCCGCGATCGAGGCGGGGGAGGAGGCTGTCGTGCTCGCCCGCGAGACGCGCATGACCGACCTCCTCGGGTACGTGCTCTCCGATCTCGGCAGAAGGTATGGGGCCGCGGGGCAGGTACGAGCCCGGGATGCAGCGCTGTCCGAGGCGGCCGAGATCTTCCGGATGACGGGGAACAAGCCGATGCTCGCCGACAACCTCGGGACGCTCGCCTTCAACGCCTTCGCCGTCGGCGACTACGACGCCGTCCTGCGCGCGAGCGCCGAAGCGCGCCGGCTCAGCGACGAGACGAACAACCTCTGGGGGAAGGCTTTCAGCGGGATGACCGCCGGCTACGCGCACCTCGATCGTGGCGACTACGGCAAGGCCATCGCGACCTGGGAGGAGGCGGTCCGGCACGGCGAGCAGGCCGGCTTCATCCCGGTGCAGGTCGGGCCGCGCGCCGACCTGGGGTGGTGCTATCGCCTTGCCGGCGACGATGAGCGGTCGGCGTCGCACCTTCGCCGCGCCGAAGAGATCGCGCATGAGAAGCTGCCCTCGTGGCTTCCGTGGCCGATCGCGCTGCGCGGCCGGGTGGCGATCGCGCGCGGCGACATCGAAGCGGCGCGCGCGCTGCTCGACGAAGCCGAGGCGCAGCCCGAGCCCGGCCAGATCCCGACCGCCGCTCTGCAGAAGGCCATGGGGAGGGTCGAGCTGCACCTCGCCGTCGGCGAATACGCGGCCGCAGTCGCGGCCGCCCGGGACTCGGCGAGGCGCCAGGAGGAATTCGGCTTCGTGCCGTTCCGGCCCGATTGGAACTGGTACGAGGGGGAGGCGCGGCGGCTATCGGGAGAGCTGGACGCGGCGGCTGCCGCGTTCGAGGAGGGCGCCGAGATCGCCCGCCGCAGCGGGTCGCGCCGCATCCTCTGGCGCATCCTGTCGTCGCTCGCGACCGTCGAGGCGGCGCGCGGCAACGCCGAGGCGGCGTCGAGAGCGCGCGACGAGGCGCTCGAGCACATCGCTCACATCGCCGATTCGCTCGTCCCCGTCGGCCTTGCGGACAAGTTCCGGGCCCTGCCCGAGATCCGCGCCGTGAGCGAGGCCGCCCTCTAGACTTTTGCTTTCGGTCCGGGCCGTTAGCTCAGCGGATAGAGCATCCGGCTTCTAACCGGATTGTCGGGAGTTCGAGTCTCCCACGGCCCTCAGCCCAGCGCGCGGATCGCGTCGCTCCCGCTACGCGCCCCTGCGCTGGAGCGCACGCGCCTGGGCGACCGCCAGGAAGCCGAAGACGGCGGCGACGGCGACCCCGACCAGGAGCACGGCGCTGCCGGTCATGAGCAGGGTGCCGTTCGGGTCGCGTCCCAGAAAGCTCGCTGTCACCCCCGCGCTTGCCACGGCGGTGGAGAAGTACGCGAGGGCGAGGCCGATGATCGCGAGTCCGGTGAACGCGAAGACCTTGGGCCACGTCGGTTGTTTCATCATGGGGCCCATCAGACGCCGCTTCGCGGCGAGCGTCAATCACACGAACGTTCACCTGCACCGCCCGCAACACCAAGTGCCGGCTGGCGTTAGGCACCTTCAGGCCCCAAGCGCTACTGTCCAGAGCCGCCCGCCGAGACGGAATACGACGGAGGAAGGCGATGGATACCTCGCTGCTGATCGCGATCCTGCTCCTGATCCATGCCCTTGGAGCCATCGTCGGCTTCGGACCGGCATTCGCGTTCGCGGTGCTCGGTCCGATGGCCGGAAAGGCCGGGCCGCAGGGCGGCATCGCGATCATGGAGGCGATGCTCAGGCTCGAAAGGCGCCTGGTCCTCCCGGTCGCCGCGTTCTTCCAGCCGCTCAGCGGCGTGGCCCTCATCTTCGTGGCGGGCTACAGCAACGCGTTCTTCAGCCACTACTGGCTCTGGGTCGCGATCCTCATCTACATCGGGACCTTCTACCTGGCCATCTTCGTCCAGACGCCGCTCCTCGAGAAGATGATCCACATGGCCAAGGCCGGTCCACCCACCCCCGAATTCATGGCGACGGCCAAGCGCACCCAGACCTTCGGACCCATCATCACGATGTCCCTGGTCGTGATCATCATCCTCATGGTGGTGAAGCCCGGCGGCTGAGGGGCGCGGCCGCCCGCTCACGGTACGGCGCCCGCGCCGCGGTCCTCGGCGCCGGTGAGGCGCCGGGGGGCACGGACCCCCGGGTCAGCGGCCGCGCTGGCGTCCCGAC
>JALYKU010000076.1 GCA_030774595.1 Chloroflexota bacterium
CCGACGCGCACATAGGGAGGTGGGGGAGCACCGCCGCAATCCGAAGGCGATCGCGAAGGAGCGTGGCGAGCTCGTGCCGCGGCCGAAGCAGGGCGCCGGCCTGCCGTGGTCGATGCACGAGAAGGGCGCGGCGGTGCGCGGTCAGCGCGGGACCTTCCGGAAGAAGAGAGGGGTTAGCCATGGCTGACCGTCGCTACCTCGCGCGAGGCTGGCTAGAGGTCCTCGAGTTCCGGCTCGGCGAACGCCGGGTCGCGCGCGGTGTCCGTCGGTTCCGGCGTCGGCGTGCCGGCCTCGCGCGCCGAGATGAGATCGCGCGCCGTCCCCTCGAGCTCCTCGAGCACGCGCTTCACGCACCCGATGTAGTAGCGCCATTCACGGAACTCGCCGTACCCGCGGTGCCGCGCGGCCAAGGCCGTTCGGATCAGCCTGACCATGTCATCGAGCGGAACGCCGCGCTCCAGGTACAGCTCGGCCGTCGACTCCCAGTTCTGTGGGCGGTCGATGGGAGCGACCTTCTTACCTTCGCTGTCAACGTAGTTCCAGTCGCTCCACGCGCGGTCAATCGTCGCGAGCTCCTCGTCGTGCCGGGCGACGGTCCTCTTCCGCATCTCGACGGCGGCGCGCATGGCCTTGTTCCAGAGATCGGCCTTCTGCTCGACCTCGGCGACGAACTCGCTGTCGGGGATCGAACTCGACTTGCCGGCGTTGCAGTCAAGGCACAGCGTCTGAAGGTTCGCGGGATCGTCCGCTCCGCCCAAGGCGACGGGCTGCACATGGTCGACCGTCAGCTTCGTTTCCTGGGCGGTCGCCCCGCACGACTGGCAGCGATACCCATCCCGTCTCAATACCTCGTACCGCAGCCGCTTCGTCCTCGCCATGCCTGCCCTACGCGTTGCAGAAACTGGGCCGCCTGATGGCGCGTCGCCGGATCATCGACCCGAAGTTCTGGTCCGACCCCCTGAATGGCCAGCTCGGACCATGGCAGCGGCTGCTCTACATCGGGATCTGGAACCACGCCGACGATGCCGGCCTCCTGCCGAACGATGCCGCGTGGCTCCGCGCCGCCATCTTTCCCCACGACCGGACGGTCGCGCGAGTGGACCGCGTCAGGGCTTGGCTGACCCAACTGGAGACCTTCGGCGACCCCGGTCGGCTCATCCCGTACACCGATCCGAACGGTCGTCCCCTATACCTCTGCACGCGTTTTCATGATCACCAAACGATAAGCAAGCCCACAAAATCACCCCTTGCCCGTCCAAATGATGACGTTTTACGTCGGGCAAGCGATAAGGCACGAGCAGCAGTCATTGCGCGTACCGACCCACCCCAGAGCCGCCATGGGGCAAGACATATAGATGAGCACGAAACCATGGCAAATTCGCGGAGTGGTCGGGGGGCAGCGCATGGGCAAGCACCGACGCTACAGGAGGACTCCGAGAGCCTCCGCCTGAAGGGAAGTGAAGTGAATAGAAGTGAAGGGAACGCACGCGCGCGCGAGGCGGGGAACGGATTGCTCACGCAATCAGGGGACGCGGGGGTACGGCCGCCGAGCCACATCGCGGCGACCGTCGCGGCGGTCGTGGGGTGCGCGAACTGCGGCCACGCGCCGATCGTGCACCGGGGACCCCGGGACCTCAAGGTCGTGGCCGGCACGGCCCGGGAAGGCGAATGCGTGATGCGCAACTGCCTCTGCGAGGCGTACGCGGCGTCGAACGTGGCACCGACGAGCGCCGCGCCTGTTGACCCCATGCAGGGCGAGCCTCCGATCCCCGACGAGCGCGAGCCCCTGATCCCGGATGACGACCCCGCGCCGAGTGCGCCGCCACTCGCTCGAGGGGAGGCAACGCCGTGACGGGGGGCGGGGTCGAATCGTTCGCGGGTCGATGGTCGAAGACTGCGGTCCCGCTCCGCGCGCAATCCCGCGAATATGCATTTCAGGGTCCTGCGAGATGACAGCGATCGGCCACCCCGCGGAGGGCGGCCAGGTCGTGATCGAGCGCAGCTACGAGCCGGACGACGACGCGATCGCCGAGACTGTTCGTATCCTGCTGAGCGACGAGGACGAGCAGGAGGGGGCAGCAGCGTGACGAGCCGGTGATCGCCGCCTACTTGCGGGTCAGCACCGACGAGCAGGCCGAGCGCGGCACGATCGAGCTCCAGCGCCAAGAGATCGCGTCGTGGGCCGAGCGCCGTGGGACGGCGGTGACGTACTTCGAGGACCCCGGATGGTCGGGGACGCTCCCGCTCGATCAGCGCCCCGGCGCCTCGGCCATGCTCCGCGCGCTGCTCGCGGGACTGATCTCGGCGATCGTCGTCTGGAAGCTCGACCGGCTCGCGCGCGACCCCGCGATCGTGCTCCCGTTCGTGCGGCGCCTCGAGTCACGCGGCGTCGCGCTTCACTCGGTAACCGAGTCGTTCGACATCACCACGCCGGCAGGGGAGCTAACCTCGACGATCACCGCGGCCGCGGCGCGCTACGAGCGCCAGCTCATCATCGAGCGCTCCATCGCCGGCAGCCGCCGGGTCGCGCGCGAGGAGGGCCGCTGGCTCGGCGGGATCGTCCCGTTCGGCTACCGCAAGCGCGCCGACGGCATCCTCGCGATCGACGAAGCGCCCATGCCTGGCCTAGCACTGAGCGAGGCCGACGTCGTGCGCGAAATCTTCCGCCGCTGCGCCGAGGATGGCTGGTCGACGAAGCGCATCGCCGCGGACCTCCAGGATCGTCACGTCCCGACCGCGTACGTGCGCGACGCGCGGACTTTCCTCGCGGGCGAGATCCTGGGAACGCATGCGCCGAAGGAGGGCAAGCGCCGCCGGCTGACGCAAGGGACGTGGCGCTCGGGGGCGGTCCTCCGCATCCTCCACGCGCCGATCTACCGCGGCGAGCACGTCTACGGCGCCCGCGGCCGCCACGGCAGCGTCACACGCGCGATGCCCGCGTTAGTCTCGCCCGCGCTCTGGCAGCGTGCCCAGCTACAGCTTCAGGCGAACGACCACTGGAAGAACCGCGGGGCAAGGCGCGCGTATCTGCTGCGTGGTCTTCTGACGTGCTCGTGCGGCCACCGGCTCGTCGGCCAGGCGTGGCCGACTCGCGGGGGCGAGTCGCGCGTTTACGGCTGCGTCGCGCACCCGGAGGGCAAGGGCTCGAGGGTCCGCGCGGAGGTAATCGAGCCGCTGCTCTGGGCCGACGTGGTGGCCTTCTTCGAGCGCCCCTCGGAAGTCGTCGAGACGATCATCCGAGGACAGGCTCCTGCTGGCCGCAGGGAGGATCGTGCCGAACGCGAGCTCCTGGCGGCGACCTCGCGCAAGGCCGAACTCGAGGGCATCGAGTCTCGGCTCATCGACCTCTTTGCGAGCACCGCGGCGCTCTCGCCCGCGCTGCTCGAGCGCAAGCTCGCCGACGCTCGGACCGAATTGGCCGAGCTGGACCGGCACATCGCCACGCTCAGGGACGCCCGCGCCCACGCCGCTCGCCAGGAAGCCGAGGCCGAGACAGTAACCCGGCTCCTCGGGAGGCTCAGACAGCGCGCCCGCGATGCCAGCGACACGACCCGCCAGCGCATCCTCCGCGTGCTCCTGGGCTCGTGCGTGGTCTCGGGATCGCACGTCCGGGCAGTCTTCCGCTTCGGATCTGAGTACGACTTCGCGGCTATGCCTCACACGGATGTCCCTGCGGGCATCGCGGCGACCCGGTCGTCGAGTGCACCTGCTTGCCGGACTCGGTGAAGCGCTACCGCGCGCGGATCTCGGGTCCGCTGCTCGATCGGATCGACCTCCGTGTGGCGGTGCCGCGCGTTCCCTACGCGCGCCTGCGGGCAGAGGGATCGCTCGGAGAGACGACTGCCGTGGCGCGCGAGCGCGTGCTGAGCG
>JALYKU010000077.1 GCA_030774595.1 Chloroflexota bacterium
CCGGCGGCCGTCGTCGTGACGGCGCCGGCGCCGGTGGTCGTGCGCGCGGGCGGCTGCTGTTGCTGCTGCTGCTCGCGCTCGGCGTCCTCGGCGGTGCGCACCGAGATGCGCAGGATGGTCTGTGCCACGTCGGCGGCGATCCGCGCCTGCATTTCCTCGAAGAAGGTGTGCGCCTCGCGCTTGTACGCGACGAGCGGGTCCTGCTGTCCGTAGCCGCGCAGGTAGATGCCCTCGCGCAGCTCCTCCATCGCGGTGAGGTGCTCGACCCAGTGCGTGTCGATGGTGCGGAGGAGCACCCAGCGCTCCACCGCTCGCGCGCCCTCGGCGCCGAGGAGCTCCTCGCGCGCCTCGTAGGTCTCGTCCACGAGCTCCGCGGCCCGGTCGCGCAGGGCCTCCTGCGAGGAGATGCCCTCGAACGTCGCCGGGGTGATCTCCTTTGGCCTGCCGAGGATCGAGCCGAGCGCCGTGGCGATGACCGCGAGATCCCAGTCGTCAGGATCGGGCGATGACGCCTCGGCGTCGACGAGTGCGGCGACTTCGTCGTGCAGGAATCCGAGCACGACCTCGCGGACGTCGCCCTTCTCGAGGATCTTCCCGCGGTCGCCGTAGATCTGGGCGCGCTGGTTGTTCAGTACGTCGTCGAACTCGAGCGCGCGTTTGCGGATATCGAAGTTCTGTCCCTCGACCTTGATCTGCGCCTGCGTGATGGCGCTCGTGACCATGCCCGACTCGATGGGCGTGGTGTCGTCGAATCCGAGGCGCGACATGAGCCCCGCGATCCGGTCCGAGGCGAAGATGCGGATGAGGTCGTCCTCGAGGGAGCTGTAGAAGCGGGAGGAGCCCGGGTCCCCCTGCCGGCCGGCGCGGCCGCGGAGCTGGTTGTCGATGCGCCGCGCCTCGTGCCGCTCCGTGCCGATGACGTGCAGGCCGCCCAGCTCCACGACCCCGTCCCCGAGGAGGATGTCGACGCCGCGGCCCGCCATGTTGGTCGACAGCGTCACGGACCCCCGCTGACCGGCCTTCGAGATGATGAGCGCCTCGCGGTCGTGGTTCTTCGCGTTCAGGACCTCGTGCTTGATGCCGTGGCGTTTCAGCTGCTCCGAGAGCGACTGGCTCTTCTCCACGGACGTCGTGCCGATGAGGACGGGCTGCCCGGTCGCGTTGCGCTCCTTCACTTCCTGGACGACCGCGTCCCACTTGCCGGGCTGCGTCCGGTAGATGAGGTCCTTCAGGTCCTCGCGGACCATCGGACGGTGGGTCGGGATGACCGTGACCTCGAGCTTGTAGACCTTGAAGAGCTCCTCGGCCTCCGTGGCCGCGGTGCCCGTCATGCCCGCGAGCTTGTCGTACATGCGGAAATAGTTCTGGATCGTGATCGTCGCGTGCGTCCGCGTCTCGCGCTGGACCTTCGCGCCCTCCTTGGCCTCGACCGCCTGGTGCAGCCCGTCGCTCCAGCGCCGGCCCGGCATCTGCCTCCCGGTGAACTCGTCGATGATGACGACCTCGCCCTGCGGGTCGACGATGTACTCCTTGTCGCGGCGGTACAGCGCCCGCGCCTTCACCGCGTTGTCGAGGTAATGCACCGCGGTGGCGTCGCCCTCGTAGAGGTTGGGGACGCCCAGGAGCCGCTCGGCATTCGCGATCCCCTCGGCGGTCAGCGAGACCGCTTTGTGCTTCTCCTCGACGATGTAGTCCGTCTCGGGCTGGAGCCGGGCGGCGACGCGCGCGAAGGACGCGTACATCTCGGAGGAATCCTCCGCCGCCGAGCTGATGATGAGCGGCGTGCGCGCCTCGTCGATGAGGATCGAGTCGGCCTCGTCGACGATCGCGTAGTGCAACTCGCGCTGCACGCGCTGGGCGAGGTCGTCGACCATGTTGTCACGCAGGTAGTCGAAGCCGAACTCGCTGTTCTGCCCGTACGTGATGTCCGCGCGATACGCAGCGGCGCGCGAGACCGGGCGCCAATGGCGGTGCCGCGGGTCGATCTCATCGAGCTCGATGGCGGGGTCGTAGATCGCCGAGATGTCGTGCGCGATGTAGGCGACGCTCAGGCCGAGGGCGTCGTAGATCGGCGCCATCCAGCCGGCGCCGGTCTTCGCGAGGTAGTCGTTCGTGGTGACGAGGTGGGTGCCCTTGCCCTCGAGAGCGTTCAGGTAGAGCGCGAGCGAGGCGACGAGGGTCTTGCCCTCGCCGGTCTTCATCTCGGCGACGTGCCCGCGGTGGAGCGCCACGCCGCCGATCAGCTGCACATCGAAATGCGTCTGGTGGATCGTGCGCGTGGCCGCCTCGCGGACGGCCGCGAAAGCGTCGGGGAGGAGGTCGTCGATCGTCTCACCCGCCGCGAGGCGCTCCCGGAACTCGTCCGCGCGCGCGCGCAGGGCGGAGTCGGAGAGTGCGGCGGTCTCCTCGCGCAGCGCGCTCACGCGCGCGACGATCCTGCCGAGGCGCTTGACCTCCGCCTGGTTCGAGTCCGCGAAGCTGAGCAGCCGGGACAGCACGCTCACGGGAACGATCCGATCAGCTGACCTGCAGTGGGAGCTGCATGCCCGGCGGATTGAAGAGCGAGCCGACCGACTCGCCGTCGTGGATACGGCGGATCGCCTCGGCGAACAGTGGCGCCACGGTCAGCACCCGGATCTGCGGGAGGTTGCGGGCCGAGGGACGGAGCGGGACGCTGTCGGTCGTGATCAGCTCCCTGATCCCGCTCGCGCAGAGGAGCTCAGCGGCGTCGCCCGACAGCGTGGCGTGGGTGCAGCCGACGTAGATGTCGCGGACCCCGCGGTCCTGGAGGACCTGGACGGTGTTGAGCACCGTCCTGCCGCTATCGATCTCATCGTCGATGATGATCGCGCTGCGCCGGTCGATGTCACCGATGACGCCGACGATCTCGCTTCGCCCGGTGTTCTCGATATGCGTCTTCTGCATGAAGATCAGGGGGATGCCGAGGGCCTCGGCGATCCTGCGCGCGGCGTTGGCATATCCGAGGTCCGGGACCACGAGCACCACGCCGTTCGGGTCCAAGTCGAGGATCCCACGGAAGTACTCGACCAGGAGGTTGCGCGCCGACAGCTCGTCCCCGGGGATGCTGAAGAAGCCCTGGATCTGCATCTGGTGCATGTCCATCGTCAGGAACCGGTCGGCGCCGGCGACGCCGATGAGGTCGGCGAGCAGGCGAGCGGTGATGGGCACGCGCGGCTGGTCCTTCTTGTCGCTGCGGCCGTAGGCGTATTGGGGCATGACGGCCGTGATCCGGCCTGCCGAGGCGCGCTTGAACGCGTCGATCATGATCAGAAGCTCCAGGATCGCGTCGCTGACCGACGGTCCGACCAGCGACTGCACGACGAAGACATCGTGCTCGCGCGCGTTCTCGTTGATCTTCACGAAGATCTCGTCGTTCGCGAACTTGAAGACCTCGGCCTTCCCGAGCGGAATCTCGAGGTGGCGACAGATGTCCGCAGCGAAGCGCGGGTGGGCGTTACCCGTGTAGACGGACAGGCCCCGGAACACGGCTCCCTCCTGCTAGGGCTTCGCAGGGGTCTCCCTGCTCTCGAAGTATAGGCTCGCGGTCGTGAGCGCCAGGGCCGCCGATCGCCTCCGCTGGACGCTCGTGCTCGCGAGCGTGGTCGTGTGGTTCGCCGCGCTCGCGCTCAACGTGGGCGGCAACGCGATCCACCTGCTGCTGCTGGTGGCGATCGGCCTCCTGGTGTACGAGCTGCTCATCGACGAGCCGGCGTGAGCGCCGGGCGCGAGCGATAGGGCGGCGTACAGACCTACCCAGCGTTCTCCCGGTGAGCGACGCGGTCCGGTGGCACCCGGGCCCCCGCGAGGAAGCGGTCGCGCCGCAGAGCCGCGGCGGCGATCATCTCCTCCGTGCGGTCGAGCGGCCGAAGCTCGAAATGCGTATCCGAACCGACGGAGAACCGCGCGCCCGCGCGCTGCGCGCGGACCAGGAACTCGCGATGCGGGACCCCGTACGACTCGTTGATCTCGATCGCGACATCGGCCGCCACGCAGAGCTCGATGAGGCGGTCCTGCCACTCCGCCGGATAGCCGGTCTCAGGATCGCCCAGCGCCGCGATCGGGGAGAAGGTCGGATGGCCGAGGATGTCGATGCCGCGCTCGGCGATCCCCTCCGCGACGACCTCGAGCGTCCGCTCGAGCATGCGCCGCCGCAGCGCGGGGTCGGTGAACCGCTCGCGGCCTGGGAAGTCGCGCCGCCGGCCCTTGAGGAGTTGCCCGGCATCGTCGTACGGGATCCTTTCGTCCCTCAAACGAAGTGAATGGACCGCGCCGATCAGGTAATCGAGCGAGTCGCGTGTGGCCGGTCGAAGTGGCGGCGCGACGCCCAGGTCGTACTCGAGGCCCACGCGCAGGCCGAGGCGGCCGGCTTCGTCGAGGTATCGGAGCACATCGTCGTCGTTCCGCATCCTGGGGCCCCAGGGGAAGTGATCGGATACGCCGTGCGGGCGGATGCGCGTGCTCGCGGCCCGGCCGGCCAGCGAGACCGTTCCGTCGGATCGATCGCTGTGGACGTGGTGGTCGAAGAGCTCAGCCAACCGGTTCCGGGTGGCCGCTCCACGCGGCCTCGACCATGGTCCACAGGACGCCGGACACGAGCGTGTGGCCGCCGAGGAGGATCGGCATCTCGGCTTCTCGCGCGGCCATCGTGAACGCCCGCAGGTTCGCGTCGCGTATCGCGTCCACGTCGAAGAGATCCGACGCGAAACGATCGGCCGGATCCGGCCGCCAGCCGAGGTGCGCGAACAGCACGCGGCTGTCGAACAGCATCCCGTCGCCGAGCTCGCGGAGGCGGGCGAAGAAGCGTTCCGGAGTGGTCACGGCGTAGAGGAAGCCGAGCGCGGTCCGCGCGACGCCCGCGGCGTCGCGTCCCGCCGCCTGCATCCCGCGCTCCTCCGCGAGCATGCGAACGCGGCAGGCGGTCTGCGACTCGAGGAATGTCCACACCGGTGCGCCGACACGGCCGGCGACGAGCAGCTCCTGCTCCGGTGTCGTGATGAGGCGCATCAGCGCGTCGATCCGAGGGCCGAGCTCGTCATCCCAGGATCCAAGGCCGCGCAGCTCCGGCGGACACAGCGGATGGCGCACGAGCACGGTCGCGTCGGCGGGGGTGTCGACGTCGAGCAGCGTGGCGGCGGACCGTGGCAGCTGCCGCGACGGCAGCCCCGCCTGCTGGTGCAGCAGCCGCGGCAGCGGGTTGTCGGTGGAAGGAAGCGTGATCGCGTCGAGGGCGGCGGCGGGGCCGAAGGCGACGAGATCGGCGGAGTAGTAGTTGTTCGAGAGGACCAGGTGATCCGCTTCCTCGAGGTCCCGGCGGATCTCGGCGAGGTCGGCCACGGCGAGCAATGCGCCCGCGCCCGCGCCCACCACGCAGACGCGGTCGCAGCGGCGGCGGCGCACCAGCCGGGCGAGCTCGGCGCCGAGGTGGAAGGGCTGCTCCTCGGCGGACTCGACCTCGGCCCCCGCGCGCGAGAACGCTGCGGCGGCCTCGTCGTCGGCGGTCACCGCGAGCAGCGGAGCGAAACCCGCGGACCCGGCGCGCGCGAGCAGCCCGGCCGCGATCGCGACACGAAACGCGTCCAGGCGGCGCTCGAGCGCGCTGTCGCCCGCGCGCCCGAAGAAGACCACGAAGGCGGTCACTCGGCCGACGATAGTCGGTGGGGCAGCGCACCGCGGCCGCGTTCGCTCGCCTTCGCCGCGCGGCCGAGAGCCTCGATCCGGAACAGCAGCGCGAGCACCAGGAGCGTCAGCGCGGCCGCCGCCACGACCCGCACGCCACCTGCCGGCAGGGCACGGATGACCGCGAGCCACTGGGGATCGCTCCAGTCGAGCAGCCGCTCGGGGTGGAAGTTCACGTTCAGCGGGCGCGTGTCCCAGCTCTGGTCGTACACGAATGCCGCGGCCCCGTAGAGCACGAGCGACCACGCCGCCGCGGCCGAGAATGCCCACCGCGCAGGCCGTCCGCGCAGCATGCCCTGGCCGATCCCCCACGCGCAGGCGGCGAACAGGATGGGCGTCTGATCGTCGAGGAACCGCGGGCCGAACACCCGCCCGCCCCACCACTCCGCGTACGTCGCGTACAGCAGGAGCGTGCCCAGCCAGACCGCCGAGAGCCAGCGGAGCCGCTCGGCGACGTGGCCCGGCCGGCGCCAGGCGAGCGCGAACGCGAACAACGCGGCGAGCAGATAAGGCTGATAGATGAGGAAGCCGCGGCTCGGGGACAACAGCAGGCCGTAGAGACCGGCGGCGATGTCGTTGTCGAACGGCTTCGTCCCGTATCCCTGCTCGAGCGGCGATCCGAACGCGACCTGGTCGTAGACCAAGAGGGGCAGGACGCCGATGAAGAAGCCCAGGGCCGACGCGGCGAGCGCGCGGACCGAGCGCGGCGCCAGCCCGAGCGCGACCAGCGCGGTGGTCTGGCGGATGAGCGTCCCCAAGCCGAGCAGCGCCGCGGCCGCGAACGCGCGCGCGGCCGTCAGCCGGCGCTCGACGAGCACGAGCCACAGCGCGATGGCGACCGTCAGATGCACGCCGGCGTGCTGCCAGAGCGCCTGCGACGCGATCGTGCGCGAACTCGTGCCGAGCGCGTACAGCAGGACCAGACCGAACGCCCACCCGGGCGCCACGGACCGCGCGACCGTGGCCCACAGGAACAGGGTCGCGGCCGCCTCCACCACCGCGGCGACGAGGTGACCCATGTACAGGAGCACCGTCGCGTCGGTGGGGGCCACGCCCGCGAGCACGAGCGGGGCATAGGCGGGCAGCGCGAGCAGCGCCATGCCCGGCGGGAAGATCGAGCAGACGTGGTCGTTCAGACCCGGCGGGGGCGGCCCGCCGAGGGAGCGTGCGGCCGTGGACGGGCCCGTCGCGGTGGAGACGCCGCACGCGCGGAAGTAATACGTCTGCCGGTCGATCCCGCCCGCGTCCACGGGACCGGTGAACTCGTCGAAGTCGACGTTCCCCGACCGCACGATCGTCCAGGCGAACAGCGCGTTCGGCACCACATCCGGCGACCAGATCAGATTCAGGTTCGCGAACGACAGGACGACGAGGAGAGTCCCGCGCGTGAGCCAGCGCGGTACTTCGCTCAGGCCGCGGCCTCGGCGTGCATGCGCCCGATTGTGCGCCCGCTGCACCGCACGTTTGAGGAGCCCGGGGGTCTGCTCGGCGACCTCGGGGCGGCCGCGCTCTAATCCGTCGCTGCTTAAGTCACCGGGCGCCGCCCCGCTGTTAAGACTTGAGAGCCCGGGGGTCCGAGGGGGCGGAGCCCCCTCATAGGGCCCTTTGGGGTCCTGCTCGGCGACCTCGGGGCGGCCGCGCTCTAATCCGTCGCTGCTTAAGTCGCCGGGCGCCGCCCCGCTGTTAAGACTTGAGAGCCCGGGGGTCCGAGGGGGCGAAGCCACCTCGTAACGGCGTGCGAAGCCCCCCTCGTCTCGTGGTTACTCGTCGATCGCGACGACGTAGCCGGCGACCGTGCGGGCACCCGCGGCGCGGACGGCGGCAGCGGCAGCGCGAAGGGTCGCTCCGGTGGTCGAGACGTCGTCGAGAAGCCCGACACGCAGTCCGCGCAGCGCGTCGGCTTCCGCGACGAAGGCGCCCCGCAGGTTCTCGATCCGCTCGCGCCGGCCCAGCTCGACCTGCGGGCGTCCGGACCGGATGCGGTGCAGCGCCGGCCGCCAGGGGAGCCCGACGAGCTCCGAGGCGCGCCGGGTCAGAAGGACCGCCTGGTCGTAGCCGCGCGACGCCGCCCGGGCCGGATGCAGCGGGACGGCCACCAGGACGTCGAGAGGACGCCCCCGCGCGAGATCGGCCGCGACGAGCCTGCCGACGAGATCGCCGAGCTCCGCCGCGAGCCCGCGCTCGCCGGCGTATTTCAGGCGGTGGATCGCCAGGCGCAATGGGCCTTCGTACGCTCCGGCGCCGCGAACGCGAACGGCGGGCGTCAGCGCCGCGGTGGCGGGCTCCAGCAGGTCGCGGCACTCATGGCAGAACCAGTCGCCGGCGGCGCCGCACCCGGCGCAGCGCGGCGGGACCAGGACGTCGCGGGCCGCGCGCAGCACCAGCAGGGGTCAAAGAGCCTCGAAAACGAGTACGTCGCCGGCTTGCGTGCCGCTGGCCGAGGCGGCGCCGGCGGCGAGCTCGAGCACACCCGCGGCGCTGGGGGCCCCGATCGCAAGCGACCACGGGCGGAGCCGCGGACGGACCTTCACCACGCGGCCTTCGCGGTCGAGGAACACCGCGTCGATGGGCATGCGCATCCCGAGCATCGTGATCGTGGACGTGCGGGTGATGAGGAGGCCCTCGCCATCGGCGAGCCGAGACCGGCCCAGGAGGCCGATGCCCCGCGACAGGAAGGCGTCGGCGACACGGCAGCGGGCCGCGACGGTCGTGGCCCTCGTGACGTTGAGCACGCGGTAACCGGAGCGTGATCGCGCGGTCCCGGCCCCGAGGCCGGCCGGATTCAACTCAGAAGGTCCCGCAGGAGGACATCGCGGACAGCGCGGCTGGCGCGAGGATGACGATGAACAGCGACGGGAAGATGCATCCGATGGTCGGAAGCATGATGAGGATCGGCGCGCGCGCGGCCTTCTCCTCGGCGCGCTGGCGGCGCTCCGTCCGCAGCTGCTCGGACTGGATCCGCAGGACCTTGGACATGGACACGCCGAGCTGGTCAGCCTGGATGATCGCGCTGATGAAGCTCGCGAGCTCCTTCACCGATACACGCTCCACGATGCCACGCAGGGATTCCTGCCGCGACTTCCCGACGCGCTGCTCGCCGGCGGCGTGCTTGAACTCCTCGGAAAGCGGTCCCTTCAGCTTCTCGGTCACCTTCACGATCGCCGCGTCGAAGCCGAGCCCGGCCTCCACCGAGATCGTGAGCAGGTCGAGCGCGTCGGGCAGGGCCTCGAGGACCTTCCCGTTGCGGCTGCTGGCCTTCCGCGAGAGATAAAAGTCCGGGGCCATGAAGCCGAGGAACACGCCTCCCACGAGCCCGAGGGTCGTCGGGAGCGGGTCGCCGATCGTGAGGTTCACGAGGGAGGTGACGAGGACCGCGCCGACGATCGCGGCGAAACCCTTGATCCCGAGGAAGAACTCGACGCCCGTCGTCTCCATACCGGCGCGCTTCAGCTTCAACCCCAGGGAGCGCATGGTGTTTGCCGGATAGAAACGCCCGACGATGGACGACAGTCTCCGGATGACCGGCTTCAGCGTGCGTTCGGACAGGGGGCGCTGGAGCTCCATCTCCTCGAGGCTGCGGGGGCGAAGAGCGATCTGCTGCAGGCGCACCTGTACCGGATCGAGGTGCCGGCCCACCACGAACGACGCCGACACGAGGAGGACCGCGAAGAACATCAGTCCGCCGAAGAGCATGGACTCCACGATCAGACCTTGATGTCCGTGATCTTACGGATGATGAGGAAGCCGATGGTCATGAGCACCACGCCGAAGCCGATGAGGATGCGCCCGATGGTCATGGTGAAGAGCGGCTCCATGAACGCGGGATTGATGAGGTTCAAGACTCCCCCGAGCGCGATCGGGAGACCCGCGACCATGTAGCCGGAGATGCGGCCCTGCGCGGTGAGCGTCCTGATCTCCCCCTTGATGCGGATCCGTTCGCGGATGGTGAAGGCGATGGTGTCGAGGATCTCGGCGAGGTTGCCACCGACCTGCTGCTGGATCCCGATCGCGGTCACCATGAGGTCGACGTCTTCGCTCCGGATGCGACGCACCAGGTTCTGCAGCGCCTCCTCCATCGAGAGGCCGAGGTTGACCTCGCGCACGACGCGCGCCATCTCCTCACCCATGGGCGCGGCCGATTCCCGCGACACGAGCTCGATGGATTGAAGGAAGCTCGAGCCCGCGCGCAGGGAGTTCGACAAGAGCGTGATGGTGTCGGCGAGCTGCTTGTTGAAAGCGCCCAGGCGGCCGGAGATCCGGCGGCCGACCCAGAGCCGCGGGGCGAAGTAACCGAGGACGAGGCCCATGAGGCCGTACAGCGGATCGCGCAGGACCCAGAGCACGAGCGCCAGGCCAGCAGCCGCTCCGATCCGGATGTAGTAGTACTCGATGACGCGCAGCTTCAGGTTCGCGCGGGCGAGGTCCCTGCGGACGCGCGCGGCGAACCGCTTGTCGTCGAGATCGGCCGAGAGCGTGGCGAACGGGTCGACCTGCTTGCGCTTCTTCTTGGTCTCGCGCCGCTCGCGCTTCGCCTCGGGACCGGCCGCGTAGCGCGCGATCCTGCCCTCCATGACCTCGGTCACGCCCGCGAGGCGGGAGGCGCCCCACGACGCGAGGAGGACGCCGGCGAAGAGGACGACCGGGAGGACGAGCTCCACTAGCGGAGTCCGGCGCTGAGGTCGCCGAACACGTCCCTCGGGAGCCGGATGCCCGCGGCCTCGAACTTCTCGGTGAACTTCGGCCGGATGCCGGTCGGACGCAGCCGTCCCTGCACCCTGCCGTCCACGTAGCCGGTCTGTTCGAAGACGAACACGTCCTGGAGGACGATCGTGTCGCCCTCCATCCCCTGTACCTCGGTGACGTTGGTGATCTTCCTCGAACCGTCCTTCAGGCGGGAGATCTGCACGATGAGGTCGAGGGCGCTCGCGAGCTGCTCCCGGATCGCGCGCGCCGGCAGGTCCATGCCCGCCATGAGGCACATCGTCTCGATGCGGCTCAGCATGTCGCGCGGCGAGTTCGCGTGACCGGTCGAGAGCGAGCCATCGTGGCCCGTGTTCATCGCCTGGAGCATCGAGAGGGCTTCGCCGCCGCGGACCTCACCGACGATGATGCGCTCGGGCCGCATTCGCAGCGAGTTCTTGACGAGGTCCATGATCGTGACCGCACCCTTGCCTTCGATGTTCGCGGGGCGTGACTCGAGGCGCACGACGTGGTCCTGCACGAGCTTGAGCTCGGCGGCGTCCTCGATCGTCACGATGCGCTCGTCCTCGGGGACGAATCCGGACAGGATGTTCAGGAGCGTGGTCTTGCCGGATCCGGTGCCGCCCGAGATGAACAGGTTCAGCCGCGCCTCGATGCAGGCGCGGAGGAACTCCATCATCTCGGTGGTGGCCGTCCCCAGGCGGATGTAGTCGTCCACCTGGATGCGGTATTTGGGGAACTTTCGGATCGTGACCACCGGACCGTTCAGGGCGAGGGGCGGGATGATCACGTTCACACGCGAACCGTCCGGGAGGCGCGCGTCCTCCATCGGCTTCGACTCGTCGACCCGTCGCCCGATCGGAGCGATGATCCGCTCGATCACCCGCATGACGTGCTCGTCGCTCGCGAACGTGATATCGGAAAGACTCAGCTTGCCCTTGCGCTCCACGTAGACGCGGTACGGCCCATTCACCATGACCTCGGTGATCGAGTCGTCGTTCAGGAGCGGCTGGATCGGACCGAATCCGAGGATGTCGTCGACGATCTGGTCGAGCATCCGCTGCCTCTCGACCCGGGTGATGACGACCACTTGGTCATCGAGGAAACGGTTGAACATCTCCTCGATGCTCGAGCGCACGGCCTTCAGGTCACTCAGATCGAGGCGCGGGTCGAGGTTGTTGATGATGCGGCTGTGGAGCTCGGTCCGGACGTCACGCATCGTGTCGCGGACCGGGTGGGCAGAGAGCGTCAGGGGGCCCGAGCTGGGCGGCGGCGCGAGCGCGCCCACGACCGTTACAGGCGGTCGCTCTTCCGGCGTGACGGGGCGCGCCCCCTCGATGCGTTTCAGCAATGACATCGCTTCTGTCTAACCGCCCCTTTGGCCGCCCGTTACTAGGGCCCTGAAGGGGCCTTTCGGCGGCCCCGGAGGTGCCATCGTTACCTGGCGAAGCGGCGGAAACCCTGCCTGGAGGCCTTGCGTTCGGGTACGGCGGCGACCGGATCCGCGTCGCCGGACAGGCGTGCCGCGAGGGCGAAGACGTCCTGCGCGATCTTGCTGTCGCGGTAGGTGATGACGAACGGGGTCCCGCGGTTGACGGATAGGACCAGCGGCAGGCCGTCGGACACGATGGTGTGGCCGATCTTCTTGCCGAGGCTCACCTCGATGTCGGCGATCTTGATGCCACCCGAGCTGTCGCTGCGGTTCGCCACGAGCTGGACCTTCTGGTCGTCGTATCCGAGCTTCTTGGCGACCTCCAGGAAGACGCGGACGTTCTTCAGGCTGGCCAGCTCGAGCGTCATGAGGGTGAGGATGACGTCGGCGGTGTCGAGGATCGCGAGCACGGCCTCCTGGAACGACGGCCAGGTGTCCACGATGACATACGCGTACCGCTCGCGGAGCACCTCGATCACGTGCTTCACCTGCGCGCCGCTGATCAGCTCGGTGGTCTCGGGCGTCGGCGGAGCGAGGAGCACCTTCACGCCGGTCGAGTGCTGGAACAGGACGCTCTCGAGGACCTCCGCGTCGGCCGACTCGAACGAGCCGACGAGATCCGCGATGGTCTTCGCCTTGGGGCTCACGTTGAGGATCACGCCGACGTCGCCGAACGGCAGGCTGCCGTCGACCAGGCACACCGGCTTTCCGGTCGACTGGTGAAGCGCCACCGCGAGGTTCGTGGCGATGGTCGTGCGTCCGACGCCGCCCTTCGGCGAAAAGAACGCGAGCACCTTGCCGCGGTCGCGGTCGGCCACGACGGGCGCCGTCGCGGTCCTCGGCGGAGGCGGCTGCGCGTACTTGAGGCGCCTGCTCCTCTCGAGCTCGTTGACGTTGCGGATCGCGCTCACCATTTCATCCGCGGTGGTGCGGCCCTTCACGAGGAATTCGCGCGCGCCTGCGAGCATGGAGCGACGGAGGTAGTCCTGCTCGCCCTGGACGCTCATCATGATGATCGGAGACTCGGGGACGGTGTTCGCGATGATCTCCGTCGCGGTTATGCCGTCCATCCCCGGCGGCATGTTGATGTCCATGAGGATCACGCTCGGGCGCTCGCGCTTGGCGATGGCGATCGCCTCTTGACCGCTATCCGCGGAGCCGACGATCTCGATGTCGGGCTCGAAGCCGAGCAGCTTCGCGAGGTTGTCGCGCGTCTCGTCGACGTCGTCGACGATCAGGACTCGTATCTTCTCGAGGTCAGCCATCGGCTCGTGCCATCCTCAGGCCACGGCCAGCTCGAACGCCAGTGCCACGAGGACCCCGGCGCCGAGCGCGACGCCATAGGGGATCCACGAATGCAGCAGCGCATTCAGCGACGGTCTGGCTCGAGACGCGCGCCGCGCGGCCATGAACGCCAGGGCCACGATGCCCCCGGCGAGCGCCCCGAAGAGCGACGCGTACAGCAGAAACGTGGTACCCCTGAGAGCGCCGACGGCCATCAAGAGCTTCACGTCGCCCGCCTTGAGCCCGCGCGCCGCGTAGACCGGGTAGGTCACGGCGAGCGCGAGCGCGAGTCCGGCGGCGTGGTCGAGCAGTCCGTCACCGAAGAGCGTCCCTGGCACGCCTTCCCAGGCTCCGAAGATCAGACCGGCGAGCATCGCCGGGTACGTTACGAGATTCGGGATGCGGCGCCACCGCCAGTCCGTGGCGACGACGATGAGGACGAAGGCGACGAGGACGGCGTCCTCGACGATGCGCTGGGGTGTGATGGCGCCCTCCGTCTGCCGCCGCCGGTCGGTCGCTCTCCGTGCCAGTGCAGCTCTTTGTCTTGCCTGAAGGATAGCCTGACGAGCGAGCGAGGCGTCCTTCGGGCACGAAAGGGCCGGTAGGGGCGTGGCGGACGCGCGGCGGATCCGGGAATGGCGGAGCCCCTTCGCGGCGGTGGGAACGGCCGCGGCGCCGGCGGCCGAAGCGGTCGCGCCACCGCTCGGGAGCGAGACGACGCCCGCCGGCGAACCGCCCGTGCCGTTCCTCATCCACACCGTCGCACCGGGGGAGACCCTGGCCGGTGTGGCCGAGCGGTACGGCCGCAGCGTGCAGACCATCGCTCGCAACAACGTGCTGACACCCGAGAGCGAGCTGCGCTTCGGGGAGGGAATACGTGCCGGCGGCGGACGGTCTTCTCTACACGGTGCTCGAGCCGGGTCTCTCGGCCGCGCGCGACCAATGGGGCCTGGCTGTGGGCCGCACCCTCCTGATCCCACTTTCCTCGGCCCGTTTCGGCGGCATCACCGTGTGCACGAAGCACGATGGCGGGTTCGAGTCGTGCGCGTGCCACGCGGCCGCAACGCTGGTGGACACGGGCGACACGGTGCGCCGAGGCGAGCGGATCGCGATCGTCGGAATGAGCGGCCTCGCCAACGGACCCCACGTGCACTGGGAGGTCAAGCGCGGCGGCGTCCTGGTGAATCCGCTCCTGTACTAGAGCCGCCCGCCGCAGGACCTTACATGACGCTCGTTGACGTCGGCACTCGGAGCGCATGGTAGTGAGGACGCCGCCGCCGGGGTCCCGCTGGGACCGGGTACCGCTACCGTTCCTGAGGTGAGCGAAGCGATCGCGGCGACCGCTCGGCAGCTGCGCGAGCTCCATCGCGCGGCCCTCGACGTCTCGGGCGACCTCGATACCGGGCGGACCCTGCACACGATCCTCCGCGCGGCGGCCAGCCTGGTCCGCGCGCGCTACGGCGCTCTCGGCGTGCCCGACCTCGGCGGGGGATTCGAGACGTTCATCACGGTCGGGATCCCGGACGCGCGCTGGGCCTTGATCGGCGGTCTGCCCCGGCTTCACGGCATCCTCGGCGTGCTTCTGAGCGAGGGAAAGGCCATCCGCCTCGACGACATCACGCGCGACCGGCGTTTCTCCGGATATCCCCCGCACCATCCGCGGATGCGGGAGTTCCTCGGCGTGCCGATCCGCCACCGGGGGGAGGTCCTCGGGAATCTCTACCTCTCGGGTACGCCAGAAGGCCGCTTCAGCGCGGTCGACGAGCAGCTCGTCGAGATGCTCGCGGCGCACGCCGGAATCGCGATCGCCACCGCGCGCCTCGCCGCGCGCGAGCGCGAGCTCGCGACGCTCCGCGAGCGCGACCGTGTCGCAAGGGGGATCCGGGACGCCGTCGGTCAGGCGTTGTTCGGCATGATGGCCGCGGCGCACGATGGTGCCGCGCGCGCCGAGGCCGATCCCGAGGCCGCTCGGGCGACGCTCGGATCGCTCGAGGCCGCCGCGGCGACGACGCTGGGGAACGTGCGGGACCTCACGGTGCGCGAGCGCGACGTCCTGCGGCTCATGGTCGATGGCCTCGCGAACAAGGCGATCGCCGCGCGGCTCGGCGTCGGTGAGAAGACCGTGAAGTCGCACGTCAGCAGCGTCCTGGGGAAGCTCGGCGTCACCGACCGCACGCAGGCGGCCGTGCTCGCGGTGCGGACCGGCCTCGTCGGCTGAGGGCCTCCGCCCAATGACGGAGGCCGCCGGACCGATGCCTCCCGGTTGGCTCAGACTCACTATGGCGCCATGGAATTACGCGGATCGATCGCTCTCATCACCGGCGCATCGAAAGGCCTCGGACGCGCCACCGCGCTCGCCTTCGCGCGCGAAGGCGCATCCCTCGCGCTCTGCGCCCGCGGGCCCGGCGAGCTTGAGCGCGTCGCCACCGACGTACAGCGGCTCGGCGCCGACGCGCTCAGCGTCGTGGCTGACCTGCGCTCGGAGCGCGACATCGAGCGCCTCGTCGTCCTGGCTCTCGACCGTTTCGGGCGCGTGGACGTCCTGATGAACAACGCTTCGGAGCTGGGTCCGACGCCGCTCCCCTTCCTCACCGACTACGCTCCGAGCGCCTTCGACGACGTCCTGCGCGTGAACGTCGTCGCACCCTTCCGTCTCACCCAGTCGCTCATCGGAGGCATGCTCCGCCGGCGGCGTGGGGTGATCCTGAACGTCAGCTCGGACGTTTCGGTGACCGGCTATCCCGGCTGGGGTGCCTACGCGGTATCGAAGGCGGCGCTCGACGGGCTCACGCGCACGTGGGCAGCCGAGCTCGAGGGCACCGGAGTGCGCATCCACGCGGTCGACCCGGGCGATATGGATACCGCGATGCACCGCGCGGCCGCCCCGGAGGACGACCCCGCCGGGCTGCTCGATCCCGCGACCTCGGCGCGCTCGTTTGTCCGTGTCGTCCAGGACGATGCATTGCCCTCGGGCCGGATCCGCGGCGCCGACCTCGTGGCGGCCGGTTGATCGCCCTCGCTGTCGAAGCCCTTCCCTCCGAGCTCCGAGCGAGCCTCCCTCCGGAGCTGCGCGGCGTCCGGCGCGACCGGGTGCGGCTCCTCGTCGTGGACCGGGCCGCGAGTCGCGTCGAGCACCGGCGGTTCAACGACCTGCTGACACTGCTCGACCCCGGTGACCTGCTCGTGGTGAACAGCAGCCGGACCCTGCCGGCGGCGGTGCCCGCCGTGCGTCGAGACGGAACGCCCGTGCAGCTCCGGCCGTGCGTCCGGCGACGCGACTCCTGGGACGTGCTCGCCGTCCAGACCGAGCCGCCCCATGAGAACGTGGCGCTGATCGAGGGCGAGCCGCTCCGGGCCGGCGGCGCGCCGCTCGGACGGGTGGTCGGCCGGCGACGCGATATCCCGTTCCTCTGGCGCATGGACCTCGCGCCGGGGGTCGGGATCCACACGATCGCCTCGCTCGGCGAGCCCATCCGCTACTCGTACGTCCCGCGGCCGGTCGCGCTCGAGCACTACCAGACGGTGTACGCGATGCGGCCCGGATCGGCCGAGCCGCCGTCCGCGGGGAGGCCGTTCTCGTGGGAGCTGCTTCTGGCGCTGCGCGGCCGCGGTGTCGGCCTGGCGGACGTCGTTCTCCACGCGGGGCTCAGCTCGTACCAGGACGACGCATTCGACCTCGAGCACCGCCTGTACGAGGAGTGGTTCGAGGTGGGCGACGAGGCCGTCGCGGCGGTCACGCGAGCCAAGCGCGTCGTTGCCGTCGGCACGACCGTCGTCCGCGCGCTCGAGACCGCCGGCAAGGAGGGCGGGCTGCGCGCGGCGAGCGGATGGACCGACCTGCGCATCTCGCCGACGACGACGATCCGCCACGCTGACGCGATGATCACCGGACTCCACGAGCCGCAGGCGAGCCACTGGGAATTGCTGGAGGCGTTCGTCGACGCCCCGCTGCTGCGTCGCGCCTACGACGAGGCGCGCGAGCGGCGCTACCTGTGGCACGAGTTCGGCGACGCGATGCTGATCGTGTAGCCAGCGGCCGAAAGCTGCGAGGGCTCAGCCGGAAGGGGCGTCCCGTCGCGACGGCACGCACGCGGGCCCCCGCGAGACGCGCAGCGCGAGCGGGGTTGAATAGCCGCACCTTCGGCTAGATCGCGCCGATCCGGGAACCCGCCGCGGTACCGGGCTTCGCACTCGATACGACGCGGCCCTTCCCGAGCTGCTTCGCTTCATAGAGATGCGCGTCGGCGACGGCGACGACCGCATCCGCGCTCATGCCCCGATGCCACGTGGCCACGCCGACGCTGGTGTCGATGCCGGGGGCCGCCAGTGCGGCGGCGCTCTCTCGGATCCTCGCCCGCACACGCGCCGCCACGACCGTCGCGGATTCCGTATTCGTCTGCGGCAGGACCACGACGAACTCGTCGCCGCCCGTCCGGACGGCGATGTCGTACGGACGGATCGAATGCTCCAGCGCGCGGGCCACCAGCTGCAACGCGACGTCGCCGGCAGCGTGGCCGCGACGGTCGTTGAGAGCCTTGAGGCCGTCGAGATCCATCGCGAGGATGCTGAAGGGCTGGCCTCCGCGCTTGGCCAGCGCGGTGAGCGCACGCAGCTCGCGTTCGAGGTGACGGCGGTTGTACAGCCCGGTCAGCCCGTCCGTCAGCGCCTGCCGCTGCGTCGCGCGAAGCAGTCGCATCGTCGTCCGTGAGAGCACGAATCCCGCTACGAGCAACGCACTCAGGAGCGCGAGTCGCAGCCACACGAACGCCCGCGACACCTCGGCCGCGCTGGCTTCCAACAGCGTGGGAGATCGCCCGACGATCACATGCCATCCGATGCCGGAGACGGTCGCAGCGGCGACGAGGCTGGGACTTCCGTCCAACAGGTCGCTGACCTCGCCCTGGACCGTTGCGCCGGCCAGCATCGCGCTGACGCTCGGGTATGTGGACACGTCGCGGAGAACCGACGCGTTCTGAGCGTCGGCCTGGGCGAAGACGATCGTGCCCTTCTGATCGAGGAGGTAGACGTCGTCGAAGCCCGTCCCCAGCGGCGCGAGCCACGCACGCGTCTGCCCCACGTCGATGAGCGCGGCGATCAATCCGACCGGCCGCCCGCTGGTGTCTCGCAGGGGCGTCGCGACGACGACCGCCGGGCCGTCCCGCAACCCGCTCGCATCCGCACCGGAGACGTACGACGTCCAGTTCCGGCTGACGCCGGTGAAGTACTCGCGGTGCGCGAAGCTCTTGCCGACCGTTTCGGGTGCGGGCGGCTCGATCGCCAGCATGGTGCCGGTCAGGTCGAGGACGAAGATCCGCTGCACGTCGTCACCGAACAGCGGTCCCCGGTCAGCGAGGATGGCCACGATCGCGCCCGCATCACCGGCCGCCACCGCCTGGCGCAGCGAGCCGCGGGAGGCCACGGTCTCCGCCCGTATCCGCACGTCGGCGATCCGCTCGGCGATGATGCCCGCGCCGAGGGTGGCGCCCTCGTCGAGCTGGGCCTGCGCTCCCGTCCGCGATCGCTCGCGACTCGAATTTTCGGCGAGCTGTCCCATGACCAGGACCGGAAGCGCGATGAGGAGGGCGATGAGGAGCACCGCGCTCCAGGGCGATGCGACGAGCCGCTCGAGCCTCGAGGCGAAACGTCGGCTGTTCGCCCATCGTGGGGGCACTCCCACGCGCCCCTTGGCGGCATCCTCCGGCTCGATGCGCTTACTTTGTCGCTTGGTCAGACCGCCAGCGTATGGCCGGTGGACACGCGGCCCGTGAGTGTCCGTCATACCTCGCGCCGGTGGACCGGCCACACCGGCGCGTCGTGTGCGCGGTATGCGAAGGCCAATCCCGACGCCATGACGGAACCGCGTCCCGCCGCGGACATGATCGCGGCCGTGCTGGACGCGGTCGGCGTAGAGCGCACGCACCTCGTCGGCTGCTCGATGGGCGGGAGGCAGCCATCGAGTTCGCGCTGCGCTTTCCACGGCGCACCAACCGCGTCGTTGTCGAGGGAAGCGCGGCATTGGCGCGAAGCGCGGACGTTCGCGCTCCCCGCTACCGCCGGCCGAAAACGAGGGAAACACCGGATCAGAGCAGCGACATGAGTGGTGGGCCGAGGAACACGATGAGCAGGGCCGGGAGCACGCAGAAGGTCAGCGGAAAGAGCATCAGCACCGGCAGTCGGCGCGCCGCTGCCTCGGCATGACGGCGATCCGCCTCTCGAAGCGCGTCGGCTTGCACGACGAGCAGGTCCGCCAGCGGGGCGCCGAACCGCGCCGCCGACCGGACCAGCGCGGCGACACGGGCCTCGTTCTGCCCCGCGGCGGCGAACGGAGCGAAAGCCTCGGCTGGAGGCCGCCCGAGGGCAAGGTCGGCGAGCAGCCGGCGCGCCTCCGGTAGGCCCGCGACGCGAGGCGCCCGGCTGACCATCTCCGCGAGCGACTGCTGGAACGTCAGTCCGGCTTCGAGCCCGACGACGACGGCGTCGATCAGGGAGGCGAAGTCCGCGCGCGGCGCGGTCGCGCGCACGAGCCGCCACAGCCACGCGGCCGCGAGACCCTCGAGGGCGATCGCGAGCAGCAGAAGCGGCAGACCGCGACCGGCGAGCGTCCGGAGGTACTCCGGTGTGGCGACCGCGAAGAAGGCACCACCGAGCGGCGCCAGCGCGACGAGCACGATCGCGGAGAGCCGTCCCTGCGCGGTGAGAGCGGCCTGCTCGTCCTCGAGCGCGAGGCGGCCGCGCAGCAGCTTCGCGACCCGGCCCAGGCTCCGGCCGATGCGGCCGCCGCTTCGGGCGAAGGCGGCGAGCACGATCGCCAGCGGCGCGATGTCCTCGGCGGGAAGCACCTCCTCGTAGCCGCGCAATGCCGCATCGAGCGGAATTCCGAGACGCAGCGAGGCGGCCAGACGCCGCGTGACGCCCGCGAGCGGCTCCGGGAGCGTTGGCGCGATCTCCGCGAAGGCGAGCTGCAGCGAGAGTCCGCTGGCCAGAGCCGCCGCGACGGCCTCGACCAGCCCGGGAAGGACCACGCGTCTGGTCCGCCGAGCAGCGCGCGCCCGCGGAGCGAACGCTCGCAGTCGCCGCCGCAGGGGTCCGCCGCGTGCCAGCTCGAGCTCGGCCACCACGATGACGAGCGCGAGAGCGACGAGGAGCAGGGTCACAACGGGACCTCGCGGAGCGGGTACGGCTCCGCACCCGATGGATCGAGCTCGGCGACCGCGGCGATGCGGCGGCGACCCTCGGCGTCGCGCTCCTGGTGCACGACGATGTCGATCCCATGGCGGATCTGCTCGCGCACGGCGCCCAGGGGCAGGTCGACGCCGCCCATGAGGGCCATCGTCTCGAGGCGCAATAGCGCGTGATAGGGCCCGTTCGCATGCGCGGTGGTGAGCGAGCCGCGGTGTCCCGTGTTCATGGCCTGCAACATGTCGAGCGTCTCGCCGCCGCGCACCTCGCCCACCACGATGCGGTCGGGGCGCATGCGCAACGCGTTGCGAAGGAGCGTGCGCACGTCGATCGCGCCGAATCCCTCGACGCTCGGGGCCCGCGTCTCCAGCGACACGACGTTGGCCTGCGGCAGCCTCAGCTCGGCGGCGTCCTCGATGGTGACGATGCGCTCGCGCTCGCCGATGGCGAAGGCGAGAGCGTTGAGCGTGGTGGTCTTGCCGCTCGACGTGCCGCCCGATACGAGGATGCTGCGGCGTGAGCGGACCGCCTCGACGAGCCGATCGAAGAGCCCGCGCGATCCGGTACCGAGGCGCACGAGGTCCTCGGGCGTCAGGGCCCGGGCGGCGAAGCGTCGGATCGTGAGGACCGGCCCGAGGAGCGAGATAGGCGGGATGACCGCGTGGACCCGCGAGCCATCCGGCAATCGCGCGTCAACGAGCGGCGTCGCGAGGTCGATGCGCCGGCCGAGCGGAGCGACGAGCCGCTCGATCAGTACGAGGATCTGCTCCGGATCCGTGAACCGGATGCCGGTCTCCTCGAGGCGGCCGTCGCGCTCGATCCACACGCCGCGCATCCCGTTCACCATGACCTCGCTGACCCGGTCGTCGCGCAGCAGCGGCGCGAGGTCTCCGAGACCGAAGAGGCGATCGTCGAGCCACCGCTCGAGTTGTCGGAGCTCGCCCGATGGCACCACGACGCGTTCCGCGGCGAGCCCCTCCCGAAGCGCCGCGGCGAGCTGATCGTGCCGAGGCCGTCCGTCGGGCGCTTCCCGCAGGCGCGCGACCACCACCTGTTCGATCCGCGCCCGCGTCGCCGCGTTCATGCGGAGACGTCGAGTGCGAGGAGCTCGGCCAGAGCGTCGTAGGCGCGGCCGAGCGCGCCTGCCACGGCGCCGCGGGTCGAGAGGGCGGCAGCGACCTCGCGGTCGTCCCGCGGCAGGGCGCGCAGCACCGCCCGGCCGGGGATCGCGTGGACGCCGGCCTGCGACGCGAGGAGCCACGCGTCTTCGGGGATCTCGGCTGCGCAGAGCGCCGCGAGCGATGCCGGATCGGCGTAACTCAGCACCATCGTGCGGTCGGCCACCGTCCGCAGCGCCTGCGTGCACGGGTCGGACAACGGAGGAGCGTCGATCAGGACGACGTCGGCGAGATCGAGCGCGGCGCGCGTCGCGGCCACGGCGAGCTCCGGGATCGGCGCCAGCGGCGCGGCGCCGAACGCACGCAGATCCTTCCCGACATCGCTGGCGACCAGCGCGAGATGTTCGCCGGAGAGCTCGTGCGCCAGGCCCTGGAGGTCGCACCAGGGACGCGCCTCGGCGCCCAGCCACCACGCGAGGGCGCCCGTCGCCGTGATATCGAGGGCGAACACGGACAGCCTTGCCGCGAGACGCCGTGCGAGGTTGGCGACGAGCAGCGTGCGACCCACGCCGCCGCGTGCGGCGGTACAGAGAACGGCGCGCGTCGCGCGGCCCGGCGGTGCGGGCACCAAAGCGGCGACGAGAGGTCCGATCGCAGCGGGCTCGCAGCTCTCCACGATCGCGCCGGTCGCGACACCCAGCGCGCGCACGAGCTCGCGCCGCGCCGGGTCCACGACGACGACACGAGGGATCTCGGCGGAAAGCGCAGAGGCGCGCTTCACGGCTCCGGGTTCGGACAGCTCAAGGAGGACGATGTCGGGGAGGGACTCGGGCTCCGCGAGTCCAAGGGCGCGCGCCGCCTCTGCGAGTCGGGTTCCTCCGCACACGAGCGCGGTCGTCATCGGGCCGAGCGCAACAGCGGGACGATGAGAAGTCCTCCCGCGCGCGCCACCGCCAGCGCCGTGGCGTCCTCCGCGCCCGCGTCGAGGACCAGAGTGCGGTCGTCGAAGCTCATGACCTCGAGGTCGAAGGCGATGGCGGAGGCGGTCGCCCGCTCGCCGGGGCGCACGGCGAGAACGTCGATGCGGTCGCCGGTGCGCAACCCCGGAAGCGGGGCAGCGAGCCAGCTCGCCGGGATCGCCACGGCCCAACTC
>JALYKU010000078.1 GCA_030774595.1 Chloroflexota bacterium
CGCGGCCGTGGCGCTGCCGCCGGTCGCGGCGATCGGGCTCGGGCCACGTTCGCTCTCGCGGCCCGTCGGCGTCGTCCCAGCCGCCGCGCTCGTCGGCGCGGCGGTCCTCGCAGCGGACCTCGGGTACGCCTGCCTCGCGGCACTCGCCGGACAGTCGCTCCCCTCGGCCCCGGCGGTGATCGCCGACGCGTTCGGTAGCGCGCTCTTCAGCGGCTCGCTCGCGCTCGTGGCCTATCCGGGGGCGCGCATCATTAGGCGGTTGACCGAGAAGCGATCGACCTTCGGTTGGTGAGTCCCGCGCCACGGCATGCGCCTCGGCGCGGCCGGTTCGGTGCTTTCGCGTTCGCGATCGTGGTCATGCTCGTCGCGCTGAGCGTGCGCCTCTGGGACCTGCAGATCGCCCACGGCACCTATTACCGGGAGCTCGCCGAGCAGAACCGCGTGCTCCGCCTGCCGCTCGAAGCCGACCGCGGGATCATCCTCGACCGGAACGGCCGCGTGCTCGCGCGCAACATTCCCGGCTTCTCGGCGAGCGTCCTGCCGATCGATGTGCCGCCCGATCGCGAGGTCGGTCTCGCCGAGCGGCTGGGCGCGCTCGTCGTCCGCGACGGCAAGGACGTCCTCGACGCGATCGAGGCGCAGCGGGCCCGCAACCCGTACGAGCCGGTCAAGGTCTCGGTCCGGCCCCTGCCGCGGGAGACCGCGCTTCTTCTGGTCGAGCGGCCGGAGCTATTCCCAGGCGTGCGCGTCGATGCCGAGTCGATCCGCCGCTACGAGGACGCTGGGCTCTACGCGCCGGTCATCGGGTACGTCGGGCGGATCGGTCCCGAGGAGCTCGAAGCGCGGCGCGACGCCGGCTATCTGCCGAGCGACGTCATCGGCCGAACCGGCATCGAGCGCGTGTACGAGCGCTACCTGCGAGGCGCGTACGGCTGGCGTGAGGTCGAGCGAGACGCCGCGCAGCGCGAGATCAAGACCCTCGCCGAAACTCCGCCGACGCCCGGCGGCAACGTCGTGCTCACCATCGACGACAAGCTCCAGAAGCTGATCGCGACGGAGATCGACAAGGGCATCGCGGCGGACGCGTTCACGCAGGGCGTCGGGATCGCGATGAACCCGCAGAACGGCGACATCCTCGCGATGGTCACGACCCCGGCTTACGACAACAACGCGTTCGTGCGCGGGATCACCCCCGCGGAGATGAGCGGGCTGAGCGCCGACGACCGCCATCCGCTCGTGAACAAGGCCGTCGGCGAGATCTACCCGCCGGGGTCGACGTTCAAGCTGGTCACCGCCGTGTCGGCGCTCCAGGAAGGCGTCGCCAACCGGAACACCATCGTGAACGTGTCCTCGAACGTGCTCCAGGTGGGTGCGTACAAGTTCTTCGACTGGCGCGCACACGGCGTGCTCGACTTCGTGAACGGCTTCGCCCACTCGAGCGACATCTACTTTTACACGCTCGCGGGTGGTAACCCGAACACCGGGCGCGCCGGGGTCGGACCGGACGCGATCGCCCGATACGCGCGCATGCTCGGCTTCGGCGCGCCGACGGGGATCGACCTTCCCGGCGAGGCGGCCGGCATCATGCCGGACCCCGCGTGGAAGCAGCAGGTCTTCGAGGAGCCGTGGACGATCGGCAACACCTACCAGGAGGCCATCGGACAAGGTTTCGTCGCCGTCACGCCGCTGCAGTTGCTGAACGCGTACGCCGCCGTGGCCAATGGGGGGACCGTGTTCCGGCCCCGTCTCCTGAAGGACGTCGTCGACGCGCAGGGGAACGTGACGTACGAAACGCCACCCGAGGTCGCGAGGCGGCTCGACGTGTCGCCGGAGAACCTGCGGCTCATCCGCGAGGCGGCGCGGCGCGTCGTGACGATCGGCCACGCTTCCATGCCGAACGCGAAGCTCCCGATCGCGGGAAAGACCGGCACGGCCGAGTTCGGGCCCTCCGCTGGGAAGGACAGCGCGGGGCGCGACCTGCTCGGCTTCCACAACTGGTTCGTGTCGTTCCTCCCCAAGACCGACAGCCCCGATCCCACCGCGGAGATCGCGATGGTCGTCTTCACCTTCAACTCGAGCAAGAACCTGTGCGAGCTGTGCCTCAACCCGGCGGTGGCCATGACGCAGCGGATCTACGAGGCGTATCTCGGTGCCGGCGCGCCTGAGAAGAAGGCCGCGGTCCCGTGACGCTCGCGCGACTCGCCATCGCCCACGCGCCGTCGCGGTCGCACGAGCGCCGCCCGGTGCTGCGCGTCGACCAGGCCGACCCCTACCTGCTCGTGGCGACGCTGCTGCTCATCGCGTATGGCCTGGTCATCGCGTACTCGGCGACCTTCGAGTACCAAGGCGTGGCCGGCGAGCCCGGCCCGATCCTGGTCCGCGCGGCGCTATATGCGCTCCTCGCGCTCGCCGTGATGGTCGGCGTCTCCCTGGTGGACTACGCCTGGCTCGGGACGTTCGCGCCGCTGCTCTACCTGATCACCCTCGTGCTCCTCGCGCTCGTCCTCGTCGCCGGCCACAGCGTGTCAGGAGGCCAGCGGTGGGTGACCATCGCGGGCCAGAGGTTCCAGTTCAGCGAGTTCGCCAAGGTGCTGATGATCGTCGTTCTCGCGAAGTGGTTCGCCGACCGGCACGATCGCATCGGGTCTCCCTTGGTCGTCATCGGCGGCCTCCTGCTCCTCGGGCCCGCCGTCATGCTCGTGTACCGACAGCCGGACCTCGGCACCAGCCTGGTCTTCATCGGGATATTCCTCGGGATGGGGTTCCTCGCCGGCGCGCGCCTGTGGCAGTTATGCGGGCTCGTGGCGGGCGGCATCGCGACGCTCCCGCTCATCTGGTCGCTGCTGCAGCCGTATCAGCAGAGCCGGCTCACGGCATTCCACGACCCGTACGCCGACCCGCAGGGCGCGGGGTGGAACATCATCCAGTCGCTGATCGCCGTCGGGTCCGGTGCCGCGACGGGGAAGGGCCTGACGGCGGGTACGCAGTCGCCGCTCGGCTACCTGCCCATCGCGGAGTCCGATTTCGTCTTTGCCGGGCTCGCGGAGGATCTTGGCTTCGCCGGCGCGGCGATCCTCCTTGCGCTCTACCTGACGCTGCTGCTCGCCGCGCTGCGCGTCGCGTACCGCGCCCGCGATCCGTTCGGCACGTTCCTGGGCGGCGGCGTCGTGGCAATGCTGGCGTTCCAGATCGTCGTGAACGTGGGGATGGCGATATCGCTCATGCCGGTGACCGGCATCCCGCTCCCCTTCATCTCACAGGGCGGTTCATCGCTCATCTCGATCTGCCTCGCGCTCGGGCTGCTGCAGTCCGTCGCGATGCGCCGGGAACCTGAGCGCCTCTCGCGCGTGCGCGGCTGACGCGCCATCCTTTTCAATCACGCGGCTTCGCCAGTGACTGCTCAGGGCTGGTGGTTCTCGCTCGTCGCGGGGGACCCGCTCCTCGCTCCGTCAGTGCCTCGTATACTTCGAGGTTCACAGGCTGCGAACGGGAGCAGTACCCGCGTCCCGACGACGTGAAGAGAGCCGGCGCACGGTGCGAGCCGGCGGCGTGGCCGGGGAACTCGCCCGGGAGCCGCGGACGCGAAAGCACGAGTAGCGTCCGCCGGGGCCACGACCCGTTATCACCGTGCTCGAGCGGAGACGCGTCGGGGCTGTGGCGCAGCGGTAGCGCATCACACTGGCAGTGTGGGGGTCAGGGGTTCGAATCCCCTCAGCTCCACCCGGCGGCACGGCCGACGTCTCAAGTCGGGGTGGTACCGCGGAAGTGGCCCTTTCGTCCCCTTTGGTGACGGAGGGCCGTTTTGCGCATATGGAGGCGGACGTGTCCAGCGGGACGGAACGGCGCACGGAGCGATACGTGCCCGCGCGGGTCGAGGCGAAGTGGCGCGCCGAGTGGGAGCGAACGCACGCGCACGAGACTCCTGACGACTCGGCACTGCCGAACTACTACTTCGTCACGATGTTCCCGTACCCGTCCGGGGACATCCACGTCGGTCACTGGTACGCGTACGCGCCGTCGGATTGTGCGGCGCGCTACATGAGGATGCGGGGGCACAACGTCCTGTTCCCGATGGGATTCGACGCGTTTGGGATCAACGCCGAGAACGCGGCCATCGACCGCAAGCTCCATCCCGCGATCTGGACCGAAAAGAACATGGCGCACATGCGGGAGCAGTTCCGCACAATGGGCATGGCCATTGACTGGCGCCGCGAGGTCGTCACCTGCTACCCCGAGTACTACCGCTGGAACCAGTGGATGTTCCTGCGCTTCCTCGAAAAGGGGCTCGCGTACCGGGCGACCGCGCCGGTGAACTGGTGCCCGCGCGACGAGACCGTGCTCGCGAACGAGCAGGTCATCGCCGGACGGTGCGAGCGCTGCGAAACGCCGGTGGTCAAGCGCGACCTCACGCAGTGGTTCTACCGGATCACGGAGTACGCGGACGAGCTCCTGAAGTTCGACGGCCTCGACTGGCCCGAGCGCGTCGTCGTGATGCAGCAGAACTGGATCGGCCGGTCGGAAGGCGCGGAGCTCGCGTTCCCGGTGGAGGGGCACGCCGGTGCCGAGATCCGCTTCTTCACGACCCGCCCCGACACGGTCTACGGCGCGACCTTCATGGTGCTCGCCCCCGAGCACCCGATCGTGGCCAGCATCACGACGCCCGAGCGGGCGGCCGAGGTCGAGGCGTACACGCTGCGGGCGCGGCAGGAGAGCGAGATCGACCGCGCGTCGGCCGACAGGCCGAAGACCGGCGTGCCCACGGGCGCCTACGCGCTGAACGTCTTCAGCGGCGAGCGCATCCCCGTCTGGATCGCCGACTACGTGCTCGCGACGTACGGCACCGGAGCGATCATGGCGGTCCCCGGGCACGACGAGCGGGACTTCGACTTCGCCAAAGCCCACGGCCTCGAGATCCGCGAGGTGATCTCCCCCGACGGCGTCCCGCGCGACGCGCTCGACGAGGCGTATCTCGGGCCCGGCGTCATGTTGCGGAGTGGCGCATTCGACGGCACCCCGAACGACGCGGGGAAGACAGCCGTCGCGGCCGAGGCCAAGCGCCGCGGTGTGGGCGAGCTGGCGGTCACGTACAGGCTGCGCGACTGGCTCATCTCGCGTCAGCGCTACTGGGGCACGCCGATCCCGATCATCTACTGCGACGACTGCGGCGTCGTCCCGGTCCCGGACGCGGACCTCCCTGTCGTGCTGCCGCGTGACGCCGAGTTCACTGGGCGCGGAGGATCGCCGCTCGCGCACATCCCCGAGTTCGTGAACACGATTTGCCCGCGCTGCGGCAAGGCGGCGAAGCGCGAGACGGACACGATGGACACCTTCGTCGACTCCTCCTGGTACGTGTACCGCTACCCGGATCCGAATGACGCGGCGTGCTTCTTCAGCGCGCAGGTCGCGCGGAAGTGGCTCCCCGTCGCCCGGTACACCGGGGGGATCGAGCACGCGATCCTGCACCTGCTGTACGCGCGCTTCGTCTGCAAGGTCCTGCGCGACCTCGGATACCTGTGGTTCGATGAGCCATTCGTGCATCTTCGCAACCAGGGGACGATCGTGTTCAGGGGTCGGAAGATGTCCAAGTCCAGGGGAAACGTCCAGACCCCGGACGAGTACGTCGCGCGGTACGGAGCGGACACGCTGCGCCTGTTCGTGATGTTCATGGGACCGTGGACCGAGGGCGCGGACTGGGACGCGGCCGGGATCGACGGGACGTCGCGCTTCCTCGCGAGGGTCTGGCGCGTCGCGCTCCAGGACGCGCCGGGCGATGCGAGCAGGGACACCGATCTCGATCAGGCGCTGCATCAAACGATCGCGAAGGTCACCGCGGATCTGGATGCGTACCACTTCAATACGGCGATCGCCGCGATGATGAAGTTCGCCGATCGCCTGCAGCACGCCTCGCCCGGCGCCAGCCGCAGCGAGGGCCTGCGCACGCTCCTCCTCCTGCTGGCTCCTTTCGCGCCGTACATCACGGAAGAGCTATGGCACCGCCGCGGCGAGAGCGGTTCGGTGCACGAGCAGGCCTGGCCCGTCCACGACCCCGGCCTGGCCGCGCGGCGCGAGGTCATGCTGGTGGTGCAGGTCGATGGAAAGCTCCGCGACCGGATCCCGGTGGCCGCCGGGCTCGCCGAAGACGCGGCACGCGGCGCCGCGCTCGCGAGCGAGCGTGTCCAGAAGGCCCTCGCGGGGCGGGCCGTCACGAGGTCGGTCGTCGTACCCGATCGGCTCGTCAGCCTCGTGACGCGGTGAGCTCGCCCGAATTGCGCCTCGCGGCGCTCTGCGACCACGCGCTCGTCGCGCAGGACGGTAAGGTGAGCCTCCTGGGGATCTTCCGCAACATCAGCGTGAGCGGGCTGCCCGCCCAGCATCCCCGCATGTTCCTCGTCGCGATCCTCGGCCTCGAGCCCGGGTCGCACCGCGTGGTGGTCCAGTTGCGGCGGCCGGATGGCGCCGAGGCCATGGCCAACGCGCCGGAGATCTCCGTGCACGCGCTGCCGGAGCAGGACGTCAACGTTATCGTCGAGCTCAACAACGTGAACTTCGGCAGCTTCGGCATGCACCACTTCGAGCTCGCGGTCGACGGCGAGCTGGCGGGCAGGCTTCCCGTCTCGATCGTCCAGATGCAGCCGCCGACGCAGCCGGGGCGCCAGAACTAGCGCAGGCGCGCCTGCGCGCATGCCGCTCGCCTCGCTCTGCCGCCTGTCTGCGCGCTTTCGCACCAACGGACGACACCCCGCGCACGAACGGACGACCGCGTGCGCACCGTTGGGGGATGGCACCGACACGCGGTAGCTGCGCACGCTTTGGGCGTGCGTCGTGCGCTCATTGTCGCTCTGCCGATCGTCGCGGTCGCCGGTGTCCTGGGTGGGCACCTCGTGCGTGCGCGTACCGCGCCCGAGCCGGCACCCGTTGCGATCACCGAGGAGAAGGCGCCGTCGGCGTCACCGGCCGCGTTCGTCGTCGACGTCGTCGGCGCCGTCGCGCGCCCCGGGCTGGTGCGACTGCCCGCGGGTTCGCGCATTCTCGATGCGCTCCTCGCGGCGGGCGGGATGACGGGCGAGGCGGACCTGTTCGCGCTGAACAAGGCGACGCCGCTGCGCGACGGTCAACGCATCTACGTGCCCCGGCCCGGAGAGGCCCTCCCGGCCGGCAGCGCGGGCAGCGACGCCGAGCGCAAGATCGACATCAATCAGGCGAGCCTCGCCGAACTCGAGACGCTCCGTGGCATCGGGCCGAGCACAGCCGCGCGCATCGTGCAGGCCCGCGGGCAGCGGCCATTCGCACGTACCGATGAGTTGCAGACCCGCGGCCTGGTGCCCGCGCGCGTCTTCGCCGACATCAAGGAGCTCATCACCACCCGATGACCGTGGCGCTTCGCGTGCCCCTCCTGCCGGCCGCTCTGCTGGTGGCCGTGATCGCGTGGCTCGAAGGGCAGAGTCCGCTGGCGGCGCGTTCGGCCGGCGTCGCCGCGTGCCTGGTATGCGCGGTCCTCGCGGGCGCGAGCGCCGAC
>JALYKU010000079.1 GCA_030774595.1 Chloroflexota bacterium
GGCCGCGGGACCGGACGGCGCGCCCGCGGATGGCGGGGCGCCCGCGGGCCGGAAGGCGCCCTGGTATTGCGGACGGTACGGCGGGCGGTCCGGCTTCGGCGGCGGAGGCCCGCCGGCCATCGCGCGCGCCTGTGGCGACATCATCGCGCGCACGTGCTCGGTGGTGTACGGCAGCAGCGCCATATGGCGCGCGCGCTTGAGGGCCGTGGTCAGCATCCGCTGGTGCTTCGCGCACGTGCCGCTCTTGCGGCGGGGGTCGATCTTTCCGCGCTCGCTGATGTAGCGGCGGATGCGGCCGACCTCCTTGTAGTCGATGCGTTTCACCTTGTCGACGCAGAAGGAGCACACCTTTCGCCGTGGCCGGCGTCCCCCGCTGCCCCCACCGCCTCCACCGTACCGCCGCTCCCCTCGGTCGCCGCCGCCGGACCGATCGTCGCGGCGAGGTCCCCGGAATGCGGGCCTCGGTGCGCTTCCGCCGGGAGGCGGTGTCTCAGAGCTCATGCGTCATCTCCATCTGCGGTTCAGGGCTCAACAAGTCCAAGGTTGCTCGAGGCACGCCGGGTCGCACGATGGTCCGCGAAAGCCGCGGTGCGCGCCATTCAAAACGGTATCTCGTCCGGGTCGAATGTCCCGGCGTCGTTCGAGGCGACGGGCGGCGTGGCGCCGGCCATGCCGCCTTCGCGATCGCGGCGTGAGTCGAGGACGCGGAAGTCGTTGGCGACGATCTCGACCGAGGTGCGCTCCTGGCCTTCGCGATCCTGCCACTTGCGCGTCTGCAGCCTGCCCTCGACGTAGACGAGCCGCCCCTTCTGGATGAGCTGCTGGGCGAGCTCCGCCAGCCGCTGCCAGGCGACGATGTTGAACCACTCGGTCTCTTCCTTGCGCTCCCCGCCCTCGCTGGCCGTGTAGACGCGGTTGACCGCGACGGAGAACGACGCGACCGGCTTCCCGTTCGGCGTCATGCGCAGCTCGGGATCGCGGCCCGCGTTGCCGATGATCATGATCTTGTTCAAGGACGCCATTCCCATTCCCCATTCTCGGTTCGCCGAGCGCAGCAGCGTCGGCCGGCCGATCCGCCGTCATTGCGTGCGGCTATTCGTCGCGCCTGATGACCAAGTGTCGCAGTATGTCCTCGGTGAGCTTGATCGTGCGCTCGAACTCCCGCGTCTGGTCCGGGGGCAGCGAGAACTCGAGCACCCCATAGTGCCCGTCGCGGTGGTGAGCGATCTCGTAAGCGAGACGGCGACGGGTCGGCGGCGAAGCCTTGTCGATCTTCCCGCCCAGCGTGGTTATGGATTGCCGCAGGCGCTCGGTCACCGCTCCGAGCCGCTCGTCGTCGGCCGCGGGCTGGACGAGATACATCAGCTCGTACGGGCGCATCGGTCTCTCCCACTCCCCTTCCCTGGGTCTGCCGCGGACCATTCTGGGCGCCGTCCGTGGAGGGAACGGGCGCACCGGGTCCGGGGCGAAAAGGCGCCGCGGCTGGTGGCCGAGGCGGACGCGGATAGTCTAGGGCAGGTGCGGCTCGCCTCACAACGCTCGACATCGGCACGGACTTGAGCGCGCGCACTCTCCACCGGGACGGAACGGCCGACTGCGAGGCGTGCGGACTCGCTGCGTTCCCATGGAAGACCCTCGGCCGCAAGCTCGTTCTGGAATGCGCGAACCGCCATCAAATGAGCGTCGACCTGCCGGCGGAGCCATCGGCGCGCGTCGTCGTGGACAACTGGCTATCGAAGCGAGGCGCGGAGCTCCACGCACAACACGAGCGCTGGGGCACGGATGACCGTAAGGGGAGGGATGAGCGTGACATCTGACAGCGCCACGGGGCTGCGGGTCATCAGGATCAGCGAGCGCGTACCCGACACCGCCCCCACTCCCGGGATGACCCGGGAGCACGCGATCGCGGAGCGCGGGCTGTTGGCCGGCGTCGTGCGCACGGAGCCCGGGATGGTCAGCGGATGGCACCACCACGGCGAGCACGACACGACCATCTACGTGGCGCAAGGCACCCTGCGCATGGAGAGCGCCGACGGCGTCAGCGACGCGCGGACCGGGGACTTCATCCACGTCCCGCCGCGGACGATCCACCGCGAGTCCAACCCGGGTGACGCCCCGAACCTCGCCGTCTTCTCCCGCTTCGGCGAGGGCCCGGTCACGGTGAACGTGGAGGAGCCGATCGCGTAAGGCGTCGTCGGGATCGATGATGACGAAACCGGGGTGGATGAGCCCCAGTCCGCTGCTCGATCGATGAACTCGCCTCGGTGGTGGATTGGCGGAGCGCGCACCTATTCTGACGCTCGCCGGCGTAGCCCAATCGGCAGAGGCCCGGGCCTTAAAACCCCGACCAGTGCGGGTTCGAGTCCCGCCGCCGGCACCGAATCATGTGCGGTCGCAGGCTGCCATCTGCCAATTGGGCTACGCCAGCCGGTACAAGGATGGCGAAGCGCTGGCGAGCGCTTTCCACGACACTTCAGGGCGATCCACCCGACTGGAGGCCGCCTTGGGCGCGAACCCCACCCGCTTCGTGATCATCGGCAACGGCGCGGCCGGGACGTATTGCGCCGAGCAGCTGCGGAAGGACGACGTCGCGTGCCAGATCGTGATGGTCGACGACGAGAAATACACCCTCTACAACCGCGTCTCCCTGCCTCGCTACCTCAAGGGCGTGCTGAAGGAGGAACGCGTCTACGTACGCGACCAGGCGTGGCACGACAAGCTCAACATCGACCTGCGCCTCGAGACGCGGGTCATGCAGGTCAACTTCGAGGACAAGGCCGTGGCGATCGAGCCCGGCGGCGAGATCCCGTTCGACCGCCTGCTTATCGCCACGGGCGGACGCCCGAACCCCCTGCGCTGTCCCGGAGCGGACGGCGCCAGGTATCTCTACAACTTCCAGTACTTCGACGAGACGAAGGCCATGGTCACGCGGATCGCCGACTCGAAGACCGCGGTCGTGCTCGGCGGCTCCTTCATCGGGTACGAGCTCACTGAGGCGTTCGCGTTCCGCAAGCTCGAGACGCACTGGCTGATGCGCGGTCCCCGCTTCCTGCGCCGCGCGCTGGACGAGGAGGGCGGCAAGGTCATCACGCTACTCGCGCAGGACGCCGGCGTGCGGATCCACTACGAGGAGGCGATCGACCGGCTCGACGCCACGAATGGCACTCTGAAGGTCACCGGCACCGCGGGCTTCACCGCGGATGCCCACATCGTCGGGGTCGGCCTCGGACTCACGATGAACATCGACCTCTTCAGCGACACGGGACTCGAGACGAACGTCGGCGTGCTCACGAACGAGTACCTCGAGACGAACATGCCGGACGTGTGGGCGGCGGGCGACGTGGCTGAGTTCTACGACGTGGTCTCGCAGCGGCACCACCGCATGGGGACGTGGGACAACTCGCTCAACCACGGGCGACACGTCGCGAAGAACATGCTCGGAGCGCATGAACCGTACGTGGAGGTGCCGACCTACGCCTCCGGCATGTTCAACTCCAACATCTCGGTCATGGGCGTGACCACCGAAGAGGAGCCGGACGCCGAGGCGATCGTCGAAGTGGACCACGAGGGCCGCAACTACAAGCGCCTCTTCTTCCTCGGCGACAAGCTCGTCGGCGCGATCCTCGTCGGCAAGATGCGAGGGCGCAAGAAGGTCCTCGAGCTGATCCACTCGCGAACGCCGATCGACGACCGCCAGGCGGTGATGCAGATGCTCGCGATGCCCGAGGTGCCAACCAAGCCGACGACCGCGGTGTGATGCTGCAACGCGTCTCGTTCCGGGTCGCCGCGACCGAGGTCGAAGGCATCCTCCACCTGCCCTCCGGCAGCGCGGCCGGTGGCGTGGCCGTCCTCGCGGACGGTGACGCGGCCGGCGACGCACCGCATGTCATCGCCGCCTGCGAGGCGCTCGCGGGAACAGGCGTCGCGGCGCTGCGCTTCTCCTACCGGCCCGGTGAGGACAGGCCCATGCGCGCCGCGACCGCGCTCGCCGATGCGGGCGGCGCCATCC
>JALYKU010000080.1 GCA_030774595.1 Chloroflexota bacterium
GCGCGGCGGCGCCGCCGCCGGCTCCCGAGCGTCCGGCGGTACCCGAGAGGCGATCGGAATGCCCGCCGGGGAAGCCCTGCGCCTTGATATCGCCGACGCCCGAGGCCGACGCTCCCCCGGCCCCGCCGAGGGTGTAGCCCTGGATGGTGAGCCCGATCCCGCCGCCGAGTCCCGGTGAGCCGCCCTTCGCGGTGCATACCGAGGGCGAGTCGAAGGTCGTGTCCCCGCCCGCGTTGCCGGCGTTGTTCCCCGCCGCCGGCGCCGCGCCTCCGGCGCCGACGGCGACCGTGATCGCACTCGTCGATGGGTTCGTAATGAACTTCGACGAGTACCCGCCTCCCCCACCGCCCGAGCCGCACGACGCCGACAGCGCGGTGCTCGCACCGCCTCCCCCCGAGGCGCCCCCGCCGATGGAGCGGACGTTGATCGCGCGCGTCCCGGCCGGGGCGGTGTACGTCGTCGTCCCGGTGTTGATGACGGTGATCCCGGTGAGCCGGTACTGGCTCGTCTTCCACGCGACGCCGGGAGCTGCGGCCGAGTCCGCGGCGAGGAGCGCACCGTTGGCCGCAACAGGGAGGTCGGCGGGGACGCCGGCCGCGGTCGCCGCGTAGAGCGAGCCCTTCGCGGTCAGCACGGCCTCGCGCGTGTATTCGGTGTGGAGGTCGCCCGTCGTGATCGCGGCGTGCTGGTGCGCGTGGTCGTCGGCCGCGGGTGGGTTCGCCGCGGTCCCCGCGCTTCCCGCCGATCCGGTGACGCTCGCGGGGGACGCCGCGGAGGGGCCGCTGTAGCGGAGCCCGGTGGCCTGCGAGGCGAGGGGCCGGAGGTACGAGTTGTCACTACCCGCGGCGAGGCGCTGGTTCTGCGTGTCGAACGTGAGCAGGTCGCCCTTGGTCGTCATCGGGGTGAGGATCGAGACCTTCTGCTTGCCGGTGGAGTCGAGCACGCGCCAGCCCGACACGGTCCACTCGGCACATTCGGACGGTGCGAGCGCGATGAGCGGCCCCCACTGGTTCGCCGCCGCCGTCCCGTTCCGGTAGAGCGTGACAGTTCGCGTCGAGGCACCGGTGTTCGTGAGGGTGATGCTCCCGACGATCGCCGACTTCGTGGCGCCGGGGGTGTAGAGCGTCGCTGCCGTCGTCGAGAGCTGCCCCGCGGCGAGGACCCGGTACGCGTCGGTGGTCCCGGTGAGCTCGTCGCCGTCGACGGCGTAGTTCACGTCACCGCCCGCGTCCTGTTTCGCGGCGAGGGTGTCGGTCGCGGCGAGTGCGAGGGCCACGGGCTAGCTCTTGGTCACAGCGTTCAAGATTTGTTTTCCGTAAGGGTGAGCGAGGTCACAGCGACGGCCGCACCGGCCGAGATCGCGACGCTGTTCAGAACGAGGTCCGACGTCGCCGTACCCACGGAGCCATCCCAGACTGGGCTGGTCCCGTTCGACTTCCACACGCGGAACCAGGCGGCGGTTCCGGTCGCGTCCGCGGATGAGTCCTGCGTGATCGCGTTCGCGGTGGCTACACCGGCGACGGCCGCAGCGAATGCCGTCGCACCGAGGGTGAGCCGCGCGAGCTTGACCTGCGCGCCGACCGCGGTGTCGGCGGTGGCCGGCTGGGCCCCGTCGTAGATGTCCAGGAATCCGTTGTTGCAGAGTGCGGCCATCGCATCGGCCGCCGCGGTCGCGCTCTCGTTGCTGCGCTTCGGATTCAGTGCCACGTCAGTTCCTTTCCGCGGCCAATGGCCGCTCGATGACGCGCGTGATGCCGTCCTTGTCGCGCTCGACCACCTTCTCCATCGCCTTTCCCTCCAACGTCGCCGTGATCTGCACCGGGCGCTGTGCGATCCCCTCGGCGAGCGCCAGGAGTCCCTTCACCAACGCCGCATCCCTGCCCGCCGCGGCCTGCTCCATCGCCGCGAGCACCTGCGCGACCTGCGGCTCATTGCGTCCGGCGACCAGCTCGCGCAGCAGATCGCCGAACTTCGCCTCCATGCCGTCGTCCACCGCACCGACGGTGACCTCGGTGTCGGGTGCGGTGATCTCGGTACGCGACTTGAGGCCGAGCTTGGCGAGGATGTTCCCGACGTGCTTATCGACTGTCCTCACGCTCAGCACCAGGTCCTCGGAGATGGCCTGGTTCGTCATGCCCTTGCTGACGCGCAGCGCCACGTCGTGCTCGCGCGAGGTGAGCGCGGACTTCGGGACGTTCGCGGGGATCGCGAGCTGGTCGAGCGGTGCGAGCGCGGGCTGACTCATCGCCTGCACGTCGGCCGCGGTCGTGTCGGGCATGAGCATCTGCACGCCAGGGGAGGGGATATAGACATCGTCCTCGGGGGATACCGGGAGGCCGAGGGTGGCGCGCGTCTCGCCGCGCTTCTTGATCCCGCTGCGCGCCAGCGTGCTTTGGAGCTCGGCGAGCTTGAGGTTGGAGTCCATGAGCGCGCGGACCTGCGAGAGGTCGAATGCGACCTCTAGGTATTCGAGCTCGGCGGGATTTGCGAAGTCGGGGAGCATCTGCACCGTCAGCTCGTCGGCGATGAGCTTGTACGTCGGGATCTGGCAGTTCTCCATCGCCTGAAAGCGCAGCTCGCTCATCGTCGCCCCGACCTTCGCCGTTTGGAGCCCTGTTCCGAACCCGACGACCGCCGCCGGCATCCCGAGCACCGCGGTCACGCGCTCCTCGGGGATGTCTCGCAGCGCGCCGAGGTCCATCTCCTGGGGGTTGAAGCCCCACTGCGACACGTCCGTCGGGCGGGAGAGGACGATGGGATCTCCCCGGTTATCGCCGCTGAAAGACTGCTTGAACTTCGCCTTGACCGCCTCGCGCGCATCCTCGTCGAGCGACCCTTTGCTCTCCTTATCGGGTGCGATGACGAGCCCGGGGACTCCCAGGTTGTGGAGCAGGCTCGCGGTGAAGCGCGACGCTTCGGAATCGACGCCAAGCTCGCGCAGCAGCGTGTGGAGCGGCGAGAGCCCGCGCATCACGTTGTTGGGATCGACGCCGTAGCGAAGGTGGTAGATGTCGGCCTGCGGGACCTCGATGACCTCGCCGTGGGGGCGGTACTCGTAGTACGAGACGAGCTCACCGGGCGGGGCATCCGCGCGGCGGCGTGGGGTGAGGTAACGCGAGGGCGTGTACCACAGCTCCCCCACCTTCCCGTTGTCGTCGCGGGCCTTGTAGATGTAGGCGTCGCCGGTGACGATGAAGTCGGCGAGCACCCCGTACCACATGAGCGTCCCCGAGTAGTACGGGTTTGGCCGCCGGAGCATCTTCGGGAGCGCATGGCCGCGGACGATCTGAGGGATGCCGTCGCTCGCGTCCACCACGACCGGCGGCGCCTCAGCGAAGTTGCGCGCGATCCAGAGGCAGCACGCCGAGACGATCGAGGACGACGAGCCATCGCCGACGATCCTCGACCAGTCGCGCTCACCGGGGATGCCCCCGTACCAAGGCCGCATCCCGTAGCCCGACCACGCCCCGCTGGTGCCGTAGCCGGGGAAGGTAAAGGCTTTGGTCGCGGCGCGCATGACGTTCGCGAGAGCGCCCATCGGTTAGCCCCCGAGCCCCGACGCGATCAGGAAGAGCCGCACCTCGAAGCCGAGCGCCAGCGGAGCCGCCACGAGCACGAGCACTGTCACAAGGACCCGCCCGAGGACGTCGCGGTCCTCGGCATCGACCTTGATGCGCGGGCGCGCGCTCACGACGCGGCCCATCCGATAGCGCCCTCGCTCTCCTGGGCGAGGTGGAGGCCGAGCGCCATGAGCATCGCGACGGGGCCCGAGATGTTCCCGGCGGACTTCTCCGGGTCGGGCTTGAGATCCTCGTCGATGTTCCGCCGCGCGCGGAGGTTGCGCATCATCCAGCCCAGGAGGCGGTCGCCGCCGTGGACGCAGCGCTTGGCGAGGACGAGCTTCTCGAGCTCCTTCATCGCGGGGCTCATCTGCGCGAACCCCGGGAGCACCGAGACGACGTCGAAGCCCTCGTCCTCGAGCTCGCGCATGAGCGCGCGGCTCCCGCGGGGGTTGCACGCGATCTCCTCGACGTTCCACTTCTCGCCCAGGCGCCGCTGGATGCTCTGCACGATCGCGCGCTCGTCGATGACGTCGCCCTCCGTCGGCGTGAGCCAGCCGGCGTCGATCCACGAGCGGTAGCTCACCTTGTGCTCCTCCTCGAGGCGCGCGAGGTTGGCCGCGGGGACGAAGGCGTCGATCACGACCGTCAGGCGGTCGTCGTCGTCGGTCGGCGGGAAGGCGTACGCGACCGCGGCGATGTCGGTGCTCGAGCTCGCGACGATCCCGGCGTAGCAGCTGCGCCCGCGCAGCTCGCGCTCGTCGACCGATCCCGCGGTCGCGTCCCACTGCTCGGGCGCGATCCACGAGATCTCCTCGCCCTCGGTCCACACGTTGCCGTGGAGCCGCAGGATCATCGGCCGGTCGCTCGGCCTGATGACCGCGGTCCGGAACTGGTCGCGGAGGAAGTCCTCGTAGACGCTGATCCCGAGGTTCGGGTTCGCCTTGCGCCAGTTCGCGGGATCCTCCCAGTCGTCGTCCTTCTCGAGGTAGTGCAGGTCGACGAGGAGCTGCTCATCGAGCGCGGGATCGGCGAGGACCTGGAGGCCGTGCTCCCACTCCTCCCACCCGACCGTCGCCTTGTCGTGGCCGGCGGTCATGAAGGCGATGCGCAGCGGGTCCTCGATCGTCCCCTGCGAGGTCTTGAGCACGCCGAGGAACTCCGCGCTCGGCTGCGCCTGGAGGTCGTCGATCAGCAGCACGGTCGGGTGGATCCCATGCGCGTGCTTCGCGTCCGAGGAGATGACGCGGTACCAGCCGTCGCCGCGCCGCCTGACGATCCGCTTCGTCGCATCGAGCGGGCGGTAGCGCCGCAGGAGCCGCTTGTCGCGGCGGACCATCGACGCGGCGTAGTCGAAGATGAGCCCCGCGTTCGCGCGATCGGTCCCGGCGCCGACGACCTTCGGGACGGCGACGCCGTCGCCGAGGAGGCCCTTGACGCCGAGCCCCGCGCCCATCGAACTCTTGGCGTTCCCGCGAGCGACGCCGACGAGCGCGCGGCGGTAGCGGCGGCGGCTCGGCCCGCCGGCGGCGCGGGGCGGGCGGCGCCAGCCGTACAGCGCGCGGACGAACTTCGCCTGCCAGTCGGGGAGGACGTACGGCTCGCCGGCGTGGCTCCCGTCGGGGAGGCGGATGAACTTCGGGAACCAGCGGACCGCGGCCTCGGCGAGCGCTGTCTCGTAGACGTACTCACCGTCGCGCGCGCCGTTCCGCGGAATGGGATCGCGCAGCGTCCAGGTG
>JALYKU010000081.1 GCA_030774595.1 Chloroflexota bacterium
GCAGACGCCGTGCACAAGGTCGCACGTCCGATGGACAACACTTCGGGGACGATCGCGCAGCGCAAGAAGACCATCCGGGTGCTCGCGGAGCGCGCGCTTCGCGAGCTCCGCCCGTGAGCGCCTTCCGCTCGGTGGCCGTGGTCCCCGCCGCCGGTGCGGGCGAGCGCTTCGGCGGCGACAAGCTGCTGGCTGACATCGACGGCGAGACGATGATCGACCGCACCATCGCGGCGCTCCTAGATGGCGGTGTGGACGAGGTCATCGTGGTCTTCGGACCCGATGGCGCCTCGCTGCAGCGCGACGTCTCGTCCCTCCTGGATGCACGCGTTCGGCCCGAGCTGAACCAGGATCCTTCCCGCGGGATGCTTTCGTCGATCCAGGAGGGGCTTCGCACGGCGCACGGCGAGGCGCTGCTCGTGCTTCCCGGCGACATGCCGTACGTGAGAAGCGACTCCGTGGCGTTGCTCCTCGAAACGTTCGGCCGCGCGCCCGCCATCGTGTCGCCGCGCCATCGCGGCAAGCGGGGCCATCCCATCGTCCTCCCCTATCTGCTCCGGGACGAGGTCCTCGCCGCCGATCCGCGGTCCAACCTGCATGAGGTGCTGAAGCCGCACGCCGCCGAGCGCGTCGACCTGGACGTCGATGACGCCGGCGTCGTGCGCGACGTCGATACGCGATCCGACATCGGCGTGCGTAGCCAGTGAGAGAGCTCTACGCCCGCATGGCCGAGCTGGAGCGCGAAGGGCGCCGCTTTGCGGTGGCGACGGTCGTGCGCACCAGCGGCTCGACGCCGCAGGTCGTCGGTGCCAAGCTCGTCGTCGACGACCTCGGACGCATCGCCGGCACGCTCGGCGGGGGCTGCGTCGAGGCCGACGCCTTCACCGAGGCGAGGCGCGTCATTGCGAGCGGCGACACGTCACTGCGCGAGTACGAGCTCACGGAGGAGCTCGCTTGGGACACCGGCCTCGTCTGCGGCGGCACGATGTGGATCGCGATCGAGCCCGGCGACCGCGCCTTGCGCGTCGCCGATCGCGAGCTGCTCGGGGACATCCTGGCGGCGTCGGCCGGAGGAAGACCGGTGGCGCTGGCGACCCTGATGCGAAGGCAGGGACGCGATCTCACCCCAGTGGGCAAGCTGTTCGTCGAGACGGGAGGCCGCGGCGGAGGAACGCTCGCGGACCGAGCGCTCGAGGCGCGCGCGCGGGAGGTCGCCGGCGAAGCGCTGCGCCGGGGGACCGCGCGGACCGTCGCCCTCGACGAGGCGCACGAGCTCTTGGTCGAGCCGATCGTCGCGCGGGCGCGGCTCGTCATCGTGGGTGGCGGCCACGTCGGTCTCGCGCTCGCGCGCATGGCGACGCAGCTCGATTACGCCGTCACGGTCATCGACGACCGTCCCGAGTTCGCCAGCCGCGACCGGTTCGAGGGCGTCGATGAGGTGATGAACGCCGACATGGTCGAGGCCCTCGGCACGATGCCGATCGGGTGGAACACCTTGATCATCATCGCGACGCGAGGGCACAAGCTCGACGCGCGGTGCCTGCGGGCCGCCGTACGCACCTCCGCCCGCTACATCGGCCTTCTCGGCAGCCGGCGCAAGACGATCCTCATCGACCGCATGCTCCGCGACGAAGGCGTGCCCGAGGAGCGGCTGCGGCAGGTCCACGCGCCGGTCGGACTCGACCTCGGCGGACGGACCCCGGCCGAGATCGCGCTCGCCGTGCTCGCCGAGCTCAGCCTCGAGCGGTTCGGCGGCTCCGGCCGCCCTCTGCGACTCGCCGGCGACCTCCTCGACAAGGCGCTCGCGGGCGGCTGATCTCGACCACGCCCTGCGGGAGGCGGAGGAACTGCGCCTCTTCACACGCGGCCGGCGCACCGGGCGGGAGCACGCCGTCTCGCTCTGGTTCGCGCACCAGGACGGCACACTATGGCTACGCGCGGACGAGCGCGGGGGAAGAGGACCCGACTGGTACAGGAATCTCCAGAACGATCACTCGTGTGAGGTCGAGGTGGATGGCCATCGGCTGCGGGGCCACCTGGATGGGGACGTCGAGCGCGACGCGGCCCTGCGCCGGCTGGTCACGCTTTGGCGAGAGAAGTACGGAGCGCTCTGGGTGAGCGACTGGTACATCGACAGTGGGCGCTTGCCGGTGAAGATCATCCTCGAGGCGTAGTGCGCGCCCCGCAAAGACAGACATTCCGGGCCCATCTCACACGGCGGCGGCGGCGTGCGTTCTATCTCTCGAACGATGAGTGACGCCACCGCGCGGACCTTCGGCGAGATCCTCGAGCGGCACGAGCGCGAACTGTTCGCATACGCGCTCCGCCTCGCCGGCAGGCGCGCCGACGCCGAGGACCTCTTCCAGGACACGTTCCTCGCGGCATTCAGGGCATGGCCGCCACCGCGGCGCGGGAACGAGCGCGCGTGGCTCTACCGGATCGCGACGAACAAGGCGATCGACCGGGACCGCAGAGCGCGGCGCCTGGTGTCCCTCGAGGACCTCGCGCTCGCGGTGCCCGATCGCGACGGCGTCACCCTCGCCGATCTCGCGACCGCGGTGCGCGCGCTTCCCGCGGGCCAGCGCGCGGCCTTCGTGCTGCGAAGGGTGCACGGCCTGCCCTACCCCGAGGTGGCGGAGGCGCTCGCGTGTACCGAAGCCGCCGCCCGTGGCCGCGTTGCCGAAGCGACCAAGAAGCTGAAGGAGGCCATCAGATGATCGACGCCATCGCCGAGGCACGCGAACGACTGGTCTCGCGCGCGCGGCGGGAGGGGCTCGCCACGGTGGGTTACGCCGTCCTCGATTCGCCGCTCGGCCCACTCTGGGTCGCCATCGGCCCGCGCGGCATCACGACGATCCACTACGGAGCGGAGCCGACCGCCGGTGAGCTGCGGCGGCTGCTGCGGGTGCACGGTCCGGGGATCGTTCCCGATCCGCGTCCCGCCGCGCCCGTCGCGCGGCAGCTCGAGGAATACTTCACAGGTAAGCGGCACGAGTTCGACCTGGCGGTCGATCTCGAGGGACTCACGGCGTTCCAGCGGCGGGTGCTCGCGGCGACCGCTCGTCTGCGCTTCGGCGAGCTTGCGACGTACGCGACCGTCGCGCGCGGCGCGGGCAATGGTCTCGCATCACGGGCCGCCGGGGCGGCGCTCGGAGCGAATCCGGTCCCCATCGTCGTGCCGTGCCATCGCGTGGTCGCGAGCGACGGCACCCTGGGCGGATACACCGGCGGGCTCGCCGCGAAACGCCGGCTGCTCGCGATCGAGCGTGGGGAAGATGTGCCGGCAGGAGGATGGCCGCCGATGCGCCGCCAGCTCTCCTGACGGGTCCCCTACTTGAGCGCGTGGATGGTCGCGAAGACCGCCGGATCGCCCGCTTCCACGCGCTGCAGGAGCCGATCGACATCCGCGAGCACGTTCTCGATCGATTCGCGCGGGACGCCGCGCGCGAGCCCCTCCTGCTTCAGCGCGTCGCGCAGGGATTCGAGGCGGCTCCAGGTGGTGCGCCACTCCTCGAGCGTCACTCCCGCGCGGATCCACGGCGCGACCGTGGTGGAACGGTCGTATCGGCCCCAAGGCTCGCCGTGCTCGGCCAACGGCTATCGCGCCCCCGCGATCGTCGATGTCACGGCACCGATTGCTGCACCGCGTGTGCCCGCAGCAAGACCTCGAATGCAACGATTACGACCCGGCCCCGCCGAATCGTCATCTGCCGGTGGCATCCGCTGAGCGGAAAGGCCGTGCTCGGGTGATCCCACGATCCTGAAAGCCGACGTAAACGGCGCCCACACAGACGACGTTCCGCGGTGTCGTGCTCTGCGTCCCCCGGCATGTCGGGGGGCGGTCCAGCTGTTCGCCTCCGCCGCCCGCGACGCGCGCGTACCGGTCGACGGGAAGCGCTCCACCGCGCGCCGTGAGGGCTACGCCACGAGCTGGCGAAGGGCGCGGCGGACGAGCTCGCGGGCCAGCGGGAGCTTGTAGCCGTTGTCTCGCAGCGGCCGGGCCGACGCGAGCAGAAGCTCCGACGCCTCGCCGCACGCGGCATCCTCCGGCGCGCGGCCCTCGAGCGCGCGCTCCGCTTCAGGCACGCGCCACGGCACCGGCGCGACGCCGCCGAGGACGATGCGCACGTCGCGCAGCCGCCCGTCGCGGACCCGACCCGCGGCCGCGACGGAGACGAGCGCGAAGCTCCACGCCTTGCGCTCCATCGCCTTCAGGTAGGCGCCCCGGCGCTGGAGCGCGGCCTCCGGCACGCGGACCGCGGTGATGACCTCACCGTTCCGCAGCGAGTGCTCGCGCCGCTCGTTCCCTTGCGGCACGCGGAACAGGTCCGCGACCGCGATCGTGCGCTGCCCGCGCGATCTGCGCAGGTCGACCTGGGCGTCGTAGGCGATGAGCGCCGGTGCAAGGTCCGACGGCGCGACCGCGACGCACTCGGCGGCGCCGACGATGGCGTGGTGGCGGTTCTCGCCCTCCGCGGCGAAGCAGCGAGTCCCGCCCTTCAGCCAGCAGTGAATCCCTTCGTCGCGGAAGTACCAGCAGCGGTTGCGCTGAAGGAGATTGCCGCCGACGGTACCCATCGCCCGCAGCTGGGTCGTGGCGGCATCGCGTAGCGCCTGGCCGAGGATGGGTAGCGTCCTCGCGAGCGTGCCCGACGTTTCGAGCTCCACGAGCGGCGTGAGCGCCCCGATGCGCAGCCCCTGGCCGCGCACGCGCGACCAGCCGCGCAGGTCCTCGACGCCTGTGAGGTCGACGAGCCGGTCGGGCGCGGCGATACCGCCCTTCATCAAGCCCAGCAGGTCGGTGCCCCCGGCAAGCGCGGTGGCGCCACTGGCGACGAGGCGGAGCGCGTCGCCGAGCGACGCCGGGCGCGCGTACGAGAAGCGGTTCACCGGGCGGCCGCGGGAGCGATCGGATCGTTGGAGTCGCGGTGCGCGAGCGCGTCGAGCACCCGCGCGGGGGTCATGGGCAGCGTGCGCAGGCGAACTCCGAGCGCGTTCGCCACGGCGTTCGCGACAGCCGCGGCGGTCGGGATGATCGGTGGCTCGCCGAGTCCTTTGCTCCCGATGTTGTTCGCCTTCGTGTCCGGCTGGTCGATGAACCGCGCTGTGATCCTCGGCACGTCCCTGATCGTCGGCACCTTGTACGCCTCGAGGTCGGCGTTCAGCACGCGCCCGGTGATCCGGTCGACGACGCGCTCCTCGGTGAGCGCGAAACCGAGCGCCTGGATGACGCCGCCCTCGACCTGAGAGGTCGCGGTCAGGGGATTGACGATCCGCCCGATGTCGTGGACCGCGACCACGTGGAGGACGAACACCTCCCCGGTCCGCGTGTCCACCTCGACGTCGGCAAAGTGCGCGCCGAACGTCTTGAGCACGGCATCCTCGGGATTCGGGTGCCGCGCGCCCTTGCCCACCACGGTGTAATTCTCGAGCTTCTCGAACACCTCGCGGAGCGGCATGCGCCCGCCGCGGCTGACGATCTGGCCACGCTCCACGCGCAGCTCGCTCTCGTGCACCTCGAGCAGTCCCGACGCGGCGCCGAGCAGCTGCGATCGCGCGTCGGCGGCTGCGAGGCGGATCGCAGGCCCGACGGAGGCGGTGGTCAGGGACCCCGCGGAGATCGGGCCGAACGGTGCGTCGGTGTCCCCGATCAGCACGCGGACGTTGTCGACATCGATGCCGAGCTCCTCCGCGCACAGCTGCGCGATGACGGTCCGCGTCCCGGTGCCGATGTCCTGCGTCCCGGCACGCACGACCGCGGTTCCGTCGGGATTCATGTGCACGCTGGCGTACGCGGGTGGTCCACCACCGCCGCCCCAGATCTGCGACGCCATGCCCAGGCCCCGGCGGCGGTGCGGTTCAGATCCGCGGCTTCCGGCCGCCTTTCGCCGGGCCCAGCCGATCTCCCGTGCGCCGACCGCGTAGCACTCCAGGAGGCGCTTCGCCGAGTACGGCGTGCCGCTCTGGGTATCGAGGGTCGCGCCCGCGTGCCGCCGGCGCATCTCGAGCGGGTCCACGCCGACCCGCTCCGCGAGTTCGTCGAGCGCCGACTCCAGCGCGAAGGTGCCCTCGACGTATCCCGGGGCCCGGAACGCCGAGAGCGCGCCCGCGTTCGTCACGACGCGGAACGACCGCGTGCTCACGTGAGGGATGTCGTAGAGCGCGTTCGTCGGCCCGGTCGGGCTCGCGACCCAGCGCCCCTGCCCGGAGTTCGAGTAGGACACGTGCTCGATGGCGTGGATGCGGTGGTCCCTCCAGCCGATGCGCACGTGCTGGAGCGTCGCGGACCGGTTACCCGCCGCGAGGTTCTCCTCTTCCCGGGTGAACACGCAGCGGACGGGGTGGCCGAGCTGGCGCGTGAAGACAGAGGCGACGATGGTGTACTTGCCGACACCGCCCTTCGATCCGAAGCCCCCGCCCATGAAGTCGCAGATGACGCGGATCTTCGAGAACGGGAGGCCCACAGCGCGCTGCACTCCGGAGCGGACGTCGAACACGGACTGCGTCGACTCCCATACGGTCAGCGTCTCGCCATCCCAGCTCGCCACGGCGCCGTGCGTCTCGAGGCAGTTGTGCAGCTGCGTAGAGGTGCGATACGTGGCCTGCACGGTCGCCTCGCAGCCGCCAAGGGCGCGGTCGCCGTCGCCTCGGGAGTACGCCTCGGACTCGCTGACGTTGCCCTTCTCTTCGAGGTGCGGCGCGTCGTCGCGAATCGCGTCCTCGAGGTCCACGACGAACGGCAGCGGCTCGTACTCGACGTCGATCAGCCGTAGGGCCTCCTCCGCGGTCTCTTCGTCGTCCGCGGCGATCGCGGCCACGTCGTCACCGACGAAGCGCACCTCGTGGCGGAAGATCGAGTCCTCGCCCCTGAAGGGCGTCTTCGGCATGTTGAAGCGATGCAGGACGCCGCGGACACCCGGGAGGGCGATGGCGCGGCTCGCGTCGACGTGACGCACGCGTGCCCGGGGATGAGGACTGCGCAGGATGCGCGCGTGAAGCATCCCAGGCAGGACGATGTCCGCGGTGTAGTGCGCCCGGCCCGTGACCCGCTGGAAGCCGTCGACGCGCCGCCGCGGCTTCCCCACTGCGGTCATGGCGTGGCCTTCGGGCCAAGATGCGAGATCCTCGCCCTCGACCAGCGCGAGCTCCTCGTGGACCTCGCCCTCGAACTCGATGCGTGTCTTGACGACTCGGTTACTCATGCGCGCTCGCGCTCGAGCCTCTCGGCCCGTTCCGTGCGCCGCGCCGCGGCGAGCCCCGCAGCGACGATCTTCGGATAGGCGCCGCAGCGGCAGAGGTTCCCCGCCACCGCACGCTTCACGTCATCCTCGGTCGGCCGGGCGTTCTCTCGGAGGAGCGCGACGAGCGACATCAGCTGGCCGGGCGTGCAGAAACCGCACTGGAACGCGTCGTGGTCGACGAACGCGCGCTGCAGCGGGTGCAGCCGCCCGTCCCCGTTGAGGCTTTCGAGCGTCTCGACGGCCCGCCCTTCGCAGGCGATCGCCAGCGTCATGCAGGAATAGACCGGCCGTCCGTCCACCAGCACCGTGCAGGCGCCGCACGTTCCCTCGTCACACACCTTCTTCGTCGCGGTGAGCCCGAGCTCGTCGCGGAGCGCGTCGAGCAGCGTGCGGCGAGGCGGCACGTGAAGCGCGACCCGCCGGCCGTTGACGTCGAGGGCGACGTCGACGGGACCCGGCCCAACGAAGGTCGCCGGACGATGGCGAGCTGGCACGGCGTCACTCTATCAATCACGTGGCTTCGCCCGTGACTGCTCAGGGCTGGCGGTGCTCGCTCGTCGCGGGGGACCTGCTCCTCGCTCGATCACGGATGCATCGAGGAGCAAGGCCCGGGGTCGGACGCGGTCGGCGAGGCGGACGCTCGGCTGAGCGCTGCGACGAGCCGGTACCCTTGCGCTGACCCTCTCGTACGGGATCAGCGGTGGAGGACTCTCGTGATCGAGCGCGTCGGCGTGGTCGGGTTCGGGCTCATGGGATCCGGCATCGCGCAGGTGTGCGCGCAGGCCGGACTCGACACGATGGTCCGCGAGGTCGATCAGCGCTTCCTCGACAGGGGCTTCGAGCGCGTGGACGGCTCTCTCGCGCGGCTCGTGCGCGGCGGCAAGATCACCGAGGGCGACGCGAGGGCCGCCAGGGAACGCCTGCGCGGTACCACATCGCTCGATGAGTTCGGGGACCGCGACCTGGTCATCGAGGCCGTCGTCGAGAATATGGAGCTGAAGCGGGGCGTCTTCGGCGAGCTCGACCGCGTGTGCCCGGCCGCGACGATCTTCGCATCGAACACCTCGAGCCTGACCATCGTGGAGATGGCCGCGGCCACGAAGCGCCCGGACCGCTTCGCCGGCCTGCACTTCTTCAATCCCGTCCCGATCATGCGGCTCGTCGAGATCGTGCGCGCGATCACCACGAGCGACGAGACGATCGCCACCCTCCGTGAATTCGTGGCGAAGCTCGGCAAGAGCGGGATCGTGTGCAAGGACACGACCGGCTTCGTCGTGAACCGGCTGCTGGTCCCGTACATGCTCGCCGCCGTCCGCGCGCTCGAGCAGAGCGTGGCGAGCGCCGAGGAGATCGACCAGGCGATGATGCTCGGAGCGGGACATCCGATGGGACCCCTCGCGCTCATCGACTACACCGGCCTCGACGTGAACCTCTACGTCGCGAACATCATGTTCGACGAGTTCAAGGACCCCAATCTCGCGCCGCCCGCGCTGCTGAAGCGCATGGTCGCCGCCGGGCAGCTCGGCGTGAAGACGGGCAAGGGCTTCTACGAGTACGACGAGCGCGGGAAGCGCAAGTAGCGGAGCACCAGGGCGAAGAGACCCGCGAGCGAAGCCCCGTGACCCGGCAGGAAGATGAGGCCAGGCGTAAGGCGGCGCTGTGGTCGTTGCTCGCGGCCGTGGCGCAGCTCGCGCTCGTCGCTTTCGGCGCGCAGTACTTCCCCTACCTGCGTAACTTCCTCATCGCGGTCGGGTACGGCTTCATCCTGCCCGGGATCGCGGTCATGCACGTCCGGAACTCATCCGTGCGCGATAGCGGCGCGATCCTCGGCACGATCGCCGGAGCGTCCACGGTCGTGGTCGGACTGGCGGGCTCGGTGAACGTCGATCTCGAGCCCGCGGCGCTGCTGGTCCTCGGCGTGTGGTGGTGGACGGTCGGCAAGATGGCGGCACAGACGAGCTCTCTCCCGGCCGGGTTCGGGATCGCCACGGCCATCGCGGGAGCGCTCGCGGTGGCCGCGGCGCCGCTCGCGGCGTTCTCGTCGGCTTCGATCGCCGTACTGCCGACGAGTCTCGCGGCCGTTCTCGACCAGCCGTACTTCAGGCTCTCGCACGTCGCGGTCGGCCTGTGGCTACTCGCCATCGCCGGCCTGCGGGAAGGGGGATCGCCCGGCGGCGTGACCGCCGCGGCTCGAACTCCTCATCCTCCACCGCCACGACATCCTCGGTCGTAAGGCGTTCACCGGCGGCGAGAAGGATCGCTGCGCGACGGCGGTGGGTGATGGATCGCGGGCTGCGCGGATCGGCCTTACGCGTCGTCGGAGCTGTACCCATCATCCGATGACTCCCTACGGTTCAGCGCCTACCATGAGGGTCGTAGTGGCTGTTCGGGCCCAAGGGCCGAAGGCGCAGCGGGCCACCCCGCGCCACGAGGCGCTCGGCATCGGCCTCGATGACGTCAAGGGCATGTACCGGGCGATGCTCCTCACGCGGATGCTCGGCGAGCGGATGATGCAGCTCAACCGGATGGGGCGAGCGGCGTTCGTCGGCGTCGCCGACGGACATGAAGCCGCGCAGGTCGGCGCGGCGTGGTGCATCCGCAAGGGCGTCGATTGGGTCGCCCCGTATTACCGAGATGTCGGCGTGGCGCTCGTGCTCGGCCAGACATCCGAGGACCAATTCCTTGGCGTGTTCGCGAAGGCGACCGACCCCAACTCCGCGGGCCGGCAGATCGTGAACCAGTTCAGCGATCCGCGCGCGAACATCCTCACCGGCTCGGTGTGCATCGCGACGCAGTTCCCGCACGCGGTCGGGCTCGCTCTCGCCGCGAAGATCAAGCGAGAGGACCGCATAGTCTTCACGTTCGGCGGGGAGGGCGCCACCAGCCCGGGCGACTTCCACGAGGCGATGAACTTCGCCTCGGTCCGGCGCCTGCCGGTCGTGTTCGTCATCGAGAACAACCTTTTCGCGATCTCCACGCCGCAGGCCAAGCAGATGGCCGTGGCGAACGTCGCCGACCGCGCCGCCGCCTACGCGATGCCCGGGACCGTGGCGGACGGCACGGACGTCCTCGACGTCTACGAGAAGGTGAAGGCGGCGGCCGATCGCGCTCGGCGAGGCGAAGGTCCGAGCCTCGTGGAAGTCAAGTGCTACCGCTACCAGCCGCATTCCTCGGACGACGATGACAGCCGCTATCGCTCGAAGGAGACGCTGGGCGAGTGGCTCGCCAAGGACCCGATCGACAAGGGCGCCGCCTATCTGCGCGCACAGGGCGTCAGCGACGCCGAGCTCGCCGCGACGCGATCCGAGGTCGCGGCGGACATCGAGCGCGCGATCGACGCGGCGGAGTCGGCGCCGGATCCACGGCCCGAGGACACGCTGCGTCACGTGTACGCGGAGGATCGCCCGCTGCCAGACGGCACCCGCGCCTAACACGGGGCGCGCCGAGATGGCGTCCGAGGTCGAGCGCCTCATCTACGACTGGAACCGCGACGGCCGGGCCGCGCGGGCCGACTACCGCACGGTCGAGCTCGACGACGAGACGTTGCGGGACGGACTCCAGGGACCGTCGGTGCGCAACCCGCCGCTCGAGGTGAAGATACGGCTGCTGCGGCTCATGGACGCGCTCGGGATCGAAAGCGCGGACATCGGGCTGCCTGGAGCATCGCCGCAGGCGCGCGCGACGATCGTGGCGCTGGCGAAGGAGACCGCGACCCTGCGGATAACCCCGAACTGTGCCGTCCGCACCCATCCCGCCGACGTGCGCGGCGCGATCGAGGCGTCGGTCGAGGCGGGCGTGCCGATCGAGACATGCGCGTTCATCGGCTCGAGTCCGATCCGCCGGGTCGCGGAGAGCTGGTCGCTCGACACGATGCGGCGCAACGTCGAGGAGTCGGTCTCGCTGGCGACAGGCAACGGGCTGCCGGTGATGTTCGTGACCGAGGACACGACGCGCGCCGATCCCGAGACCCTCATCGCGCTCTACGACGCGGCGATCGGGTGCGGCGCGACACGGATCTGCGTCTCGGATACGTGCGGACACGCGACGCCTGAAGGCGTTCGCAACCTGCTGACGTTCGTCCGTGACGACGTCGTCCGCGGCCGGCCGGTGAAGATCGACTACCACGGGCACAATGACCGTGGTCTGGGGACCATCAACGCGCTCACGGCCACGGCGATCGCGGATCGCGTCCACGGGTGCGCGCTCGGCATCGGGGAGCGCGTCGGCAACACCTCCATGGACCAACTGCTCATCAACCTGCAGCTTTGGCGTCTGATCGACCGCGACCTCACACCGCTCGTCGAGTACGTCGCGCTGGTCGCCGAGCACTGCGGCGCACCGGTCCCGGCGAACTACCCCGCGCTCGGGAGCGATGCCTTCCGCACCGGCACGGGCGTGCACGCGGCCGCCGTGGTGAAAGCCCTCAGGCGAGGGGACCGTGCGCTCGCCGACCTCGTGTACAGCGCGGTGCCGGCCTCCATGGTCGGACGCGAGCAGCGGATCGAGGTCGGACCGATGAGCGGCGAATCGAACGTGATCTTCTGGCTCGAGCAGCACGGGCGCGAAGCGACGCGTGAGCGCGTGGAACGAGTGATGGCCGCGGCGAAGGCCTCCGATCGCCTTCTCACCGACGCCGATCTCGAACCCCTCGCGCGATGAGCCGGCCCGTATAGTGGCCGGCAGGGTGAGCGAGAGGGCAACGCAGCGCATCGGGCCTGCGCGACTCAAGCCGGGCAAGAGCACCCTGGACATCCGCGCGCCGCGCGAGGCCGACGCGAGCTCGGGTGCGACCACGACGATCCGCGGCAGGGCTCTGATCTTCTGGGACAAGTCGGGGCGCCGGCCGGGCAAGAAGCTCGACGCCATCGACACCGATCAGATCACGCCGGCGAGGGACTGCGTATCCGAGAGCCTCGACGCCCTGGACGAGCGGTGGAAGGCGGGGTCGTTCCGTCACCTCATGCCCGACTTCCGCGAGCGGGTCCATCGCGGCGAGTCGTTCCTCATCGCGGGTGACCGCTTCGCCATCGGCTCGTCGCGCGAGATGAGTCCCGCCGGGCTGAAGGGCGTGGCGGAGGAAGCCGGGCTCGAGCTGGTCATCGTGTGCGGCCACAACATTGGCGACATCTTCCGGCGCAACGCGCTGAATCTCGGCCTGAACGTCGTGCAGGCGCCCGACGCCGTGGAGGACGCACGAGACGGGGACCAGCTGAGCTTCGAGCCCGCGTCGCGCCGCCTGCGGAACGAGACGCAGGGCAAGAGCTACGAGCCGCTGCCGCTCACGCCGAAAGAGGACGAGATCCGGCGGTTCGGCGGCATCTTCGCCATGGGCCGGCGCGACTTCCGCGACGCTGTGCGCACGAGGCCTCGGATCGAGTGGCCCGACGAGGCAACCGCGCGCTCGATGACCACGACGGAGCGCGTCGTCTGGGCGCACCGCGTGGACAAGGACGCGGAGGCCCGCCCCGGCGCCACGATCCGGGTCTATGCCGACCTGCTCCCCGCGTCGGACGGGACCGCCCCCTTCGCGATCCACACCTTCAACCAAATCACCGGCGGAGACATCATCTATCCGCGCCAGGCCGCGATCGCGAACGACCACTTCGTGTTCACCGGACGCGCGTCGGACGAGCGCCAGACGTCCATCGGCCGCGCGTTCGCCGAGCTGCACGAGATCCAAAAGCCGCACTACGCGACCCCGGGAGACGGCATCTTCCACTTCTATTTCCCGGAGCAGGGCCTCATCGTGCCGGGGGCCTTCGTGCCGGGCGCGGACTCGCACAGCCGCGCGTACGGCGCGTACGGCGCGGTGGGGATCGGCGTCGGATCCACGGCGCTGGGCTTCGGCTGGTCCACGGGGTACGTCCACTTCACGCCGGCAAAGGCGCGGCGCGTGGTGTTCACCGGGCGGCTCCAGCCCTGGGTGAGCGGCAAGGACATCGTGCTGGCGCTCCTCGAGCGCTGGGGCAGCGGCCAGGCACAGGGCATGTCCGTCGAGTTCGTCGACCGCGACACGCAGCTTCCGATCGCCTACCGGAACACGATCGCGAACATGATGGCCGAGGCCGAGGCGCAGAACGGCATCTTCGCGCCGGACGAGCTCACCTACGAGTGGTACCGCGCGAACGGCTTCAGCGAGCTGCCCTACCCGCCGATCGCGCCCGGCACCGACGCGCGGTACGAGATCGACGAGACGCTCGACCTCTCCGGCGTCGTGCCGATGATCGCCAAGCCCTTCAGCCCGGGGAACGCGTTCCCGGCGGACGAGGTCGCGCGGGAGCGCCTGCCCTTCGACAAGGCCTACATCGGCTCCTGCACGAACGGCAGCTACGGAGACCTGCTGCAGGCCGCGCAGGTGCTGCGCGCCGCTCGCGAAGCAGGCGCCGGCGGCGTCGCGAAGCCGTTCGTGATCTTCCCGGGCTCCGGAGGTGTGAAGCGCCTCATCGAGCGACCGGAGCCGCGGCTCGGGGGCGAATCGGTCGCGGACGTCATGCGCTCGGTGGGTGGACAGATCCGCGCCTCGTGGTGCGGGCCGTGCTTCGGACAGGGCGAGGACGCGCTCGAGCCGGGCGAGCGCGCGATCACGTCTTTCAACCGAAACTGGCATAACCGCATGGGCGTGGGCGGCGAGGGATACCTCGCGAGTCCCGCGGTCGTCGCCTCCTCGGCCCTCCTCGGGTACATGGGACCGCCCAGCGAGCTCGGCCTGCGCTGGCAGCGCGAGGACTACGAGATCTAGTGGCGCGTCCAGTGGCGCGTCGAGCGGCGCGTACCCCTTAGATGCCGGATCACGACGTCGCGCGCTCGGTCGCGCAGCGCATCGGCCGTGTCGGCGCGTGGAGCTTCGCGCTGGAGCGCCTGACCGCCGCGCGCGCGCAGGACTTCACGCGCGAGGTCGAGTCGCTCGGATACACCGCGCTATGGATCCCCGAGTCGCTGGGCAGCAAGGAGATCTTCGGCCACGCCGCCGTCCTGCTCGCCGCGGGCGGCGGCATCACGGTCGCGTCCGGCATCGCGAGCATCTGGGCGAGGGATGCCGTCGCGATGGCGAACGGCGCGCGCACGCTGCTCGACGCGTATCCCGATCGCTTCCTGCTCGGCCTGGGCGCGAGCCACGCCCCCGTCGTCGAGCGGCGCGGCGCGCGGTACGTGCGGCCTCTCTCGCGAATGCGCGAGTACCTCGATGCGATGGACCAGGCGCCGTACGTCGGCCCGAACCGGGGCGATCCGCGACCTCCGCGCGTGCTGGCCGCGCTCGGGCCGAAGATGCTGCAGCTGTCCGCCACCCGAGCGGAGGGCGCGCATCCGTACTTCGTCCCGCTCGAGCACACGCCGTTCGCCCGAAAGCAGCTCGGCGACGGCCCGCTGCTCGCGGTGGAGCAGGCGGCGGTCCTCTCGACCGACGCCGCCGTCGCTCGAAAGGCGGCTCGCGCGCACATGAAGCGCTACCTCGAGCTGGACAACTACGCGAACAACCTGCGTCGGCTGGGCTGGGGCGATGACGACATCGGAGGCGGTGGCAGCGACGCGATGGTGGACGCGATCGTCGCGTGGGGCGAGCCGGAGCGCGTCGCGGAACGGGTCCGGGCGCACCTCGAGACGGGCGCGGACCACGTGTGCCTTCAGATGCTCGGCACCGACACCGCGGAGGAGCTTCGGCGGCTCGCCCCTCTCCTCGCGTGATGCCACGCGTGCTGCGCCGCTCCGCTCGAGGCTAGAACTCCTCCGCGTGCCCTTCGGGGCAGACCGCGAAACCGCGGCGATGGAAGTAGCCTCGTTCGTCTTCTCGGCTGAATCCCTTATACGTCCGCGGCTGATCGTCGATCGGGCACACGGTGGTCTCCGCCATGCTCCTGTCGATGTCGTTGTTCCATTCGCTCCAGCCGGCATCGACGAGCTCCTGCATGACGTCGTGGAAGTCTTGGATCCGCGGTTCGCTCTTCACCGGCGGGCACCCATCGGCGGTCCGCCGCGCGGCCGTCTCACTCAGGCGAGTGTAGCGGGCGTGGTGCGGTCAGCCATCGGGACGCGCTGCCACTCATGGGCGCCGTCCGCGCCACCGGGGCAGTACGCCCAGGAGCGGCCGTATATCGTGATCTCGCGTCCCGTCGAGACGAGCGGAGGCAAGTGGTCCACGCGAACGCACACGTACTCGATCAGCTCGTCGAACATCCCCGTCCCCTTCACGCCGATCCCCTCGAAAGGATAGGCGCGCCGCGCGCCCGGCCCGCATGGCCGGGGGTCACATTGTGGATAAGTTTGCGGACCCCCGGAGGGTCAAAGGGATGGTGCTCGCTTCGATGCTCGCTATCCTCGGAGCCGCGGTCTGGGGGAGGGCGAGGGGTGAGTGGTTGTCTCATCGACTACGTTTGCGTTGCGCCGGCGCATCTTGCGCCATCGAAGGACAGTTCGGACACGCTGGTCCACGACGGAAGCTGGGCGTACTGTCACGCGGGCGTTCTGGACGGACACCACTGGCGGAGGATCGCGCCGATGACGATCCAGGAGCTGCGCCGCCAGAGCGAGGTGCCGGAGGAGGTGGGCCTGGCCTGAGCATCGGCCTCGCGGCTGAACGGCGTCCGCTGCTGACCGACCCGCCGGCCACACTGCCGAGCGATGTCCCCAACTTCGCCGATCCGCGCGGGTTCCTGACCTTCGGCCTCGCGGGCCTGGCGATCCTCGTCGTGGCGAGCGTCATGTCGCGCGACGCGCGTTTTCCGCGCAACCTCGCGTGGCTGGGCTACCTCTCGGGGACGTTGCTCCTCCTCATCTACCTCGGCCGGCTCATCGTCCTCGACCCCGCGAGCCCGCTCATCCTCGCCCCCGCGGCGCTGGAGGGCTTCGTCGTGAATCCGGCCTGGTACGTCTGGCTGGGGACCGTCCTGTGGCGGGGGACCACGGCGTAGCCTGGCGCGCCGCCTCCCGCATCAGCTCGCGCCTCGCGATCCCGAGTCATGGCCGCCGCGAGGTCGCCGGGGCCGCCCTCCACGACACGAGCAGCTCCGCCGAACGCCTGAGTAACCTTCCCGCGTGATCCCACCATCGCCGTTGCCGCCCGGAGTGCGCATCGGCCACTGGACCGACGCCGTTGGGCGCACCGGCTGCACTGTCGTGCTGCCGGACGAAGCCGCGATCGGCGCCGTCGATGTCCGCGGAGGAGCCCCCGGGACACGCGAGACGGACGTCGTCCGGCTCGGCAGTCTCGGCGACCAGGTGCACGCGATCCTGCTGACCGGAGGGAGCGCCTTCGGTCTGGAGGCGGCCGGAGGCGTGATGCGGTGGCTGGACGAACGAGGCATCGGTTTCGCTGTCGGCCCCGTTCGCGTGCCGATCGTCCCGTCGGCCGTCATCTTCGACCTCCTGAACGGCGATCCCGCGGCGCGACCCGACGCGGCGGCGGGCTACGCCGCGTGTGATGCGGCATCGCGCGAATCCGCCGAAGGCCTCGTTGGAGCGGGAACGGGCGCCACGGTGGCGAAGCTGAGGGGGCGCGAGCTCGTCGTACCCGGCGGTCTCGGCGTCGCCGGCGCGCGCGCCGGTGAAGCAGCGGTGTGCGCGGTGATGGTGGCCAACGCGGTGGGCGGGATCTACGACGACGAGGCCGGCGAGTGGGTGGCGCCGCTGCCCGCTGACCCGAGGGGCGCGCCCCCGCCCATCGGCGCGAGCACCACGATCGGAGTTGTGCTCACGGATGCCGCGCTCACGAAGGCGCAGGCGTACCGCGTCGCCGTCGCCGCGCACGACGGCATCGCGCGGGCGGTCCGGCCGGCGCACACGGAGCGCGACGGCGACGCGATGTTCTGCCTCTCGCTGCGCCGTCAGCCCGCGGATCAGGTCGCACCCGAGAGGAGAACAGGCGCGGGTGAGTACACCAGCCGCCGCCACCCCAGCGTCCCGGCGGACGTTGTGGCCATCGAGACGGCCGCGGCCGAGGTGGTCGCGCGCGCCATCGTGCGTGGCGTCCGGCTCGGGAACGGGCATGGGACAATGGGCACGTGAGAGACGTGGTCCTCGTTGACGGCGCGCGAACGGCGTTCGGTACCTATGGAGGCGCCCTGCGCGAGGTCTCCGCCACCGACCTCGCCGTCGTCGCCGGGAAGGCGGCGCTCGAGCGCGCGAAGGTGCCAGCCGATCGGATCGACCACGTGATCTTCGGCAACGTCCTGCAGACCTCCGGCGACGCCGTGTACTTCGCGCGCCACGTGGGGCTGAAGGCGGGTGTTCCGAAGGAGGTGCCGGCGCTCACGGTGAACCGGCTCTGTGGCTCCGGGCTGCAGGCGATCCTCCTCGCCTCACAGGAGATCCAGCTCGGCCAGGCGGACTTCGTGCTCGCGGGTGGCGCCGAGAACATGAGCATGGCGCCGCACATCATCCGCGGCGCGCGCTGGGGACTCCCGCTGGGGGAGCAGAAGCTCGAGGACTATCTCTGGGAAGCGCTGATCGACTCGTACAACGGGCTGGCCATGGCGAACACCGCCGAGAACCTCGGACGCAGGTACGGCATCACGCGTGAGCACGCCGACGAGTTCGCCGTGCTGAGCCACATGCGCGCGGCGAGGGCGCGTGAGTCGTGCCGCTTCAGCGAGGAGATGGTCTCCGTGGAAGTGCGCGGGAAGAAGGGCGCGGTCATGGCCGTCGACAAGGACGAGCACATCCGCCCCGACACGACGATCGAGGCGCTCGCGAAGCTGACGACGCGCTTCCAGAAGGACGGCACGGTGACCGCGGGGAACGCGAGCGGTATCAACGACGGCGCAGCGGCGGTCGTCGTCGCGTCCGCCGAGGCGGCGGCCGCGGCCGGCCTCCATCCTCTGGCGCGCATCGTCTCCGGGGGCGTCTGCGGCGTGGATCCCGACATCATGGGTATCGGACCGGCCCCCTCGAGCCGCCGGGCGCTGAGGAAGGCGGGCCTCCGCATCGAGGACATGGACCTCGTCGAGATCAACGAGGCCTTCGCGACGCAGTACCTCGCGGTCGAGAAGGAGCTCGGCCTCGACCGCGCGAAGACCAACGTCAACGGCGGCGCCATCGCGCTCGGCCACCCGCTGGGCGCGTCCGGCGCACGGCTCGTCACCACGGCGCTGTATCAATTGCACCGCACCGGCGGCCGTTATGCGCTGTGCACGATGTGCATTGGTGTGGGCCAGGGAATTGCGCTTATCATCGAACGGATCTGACTGCACAGGATTTCCAGGAGAAACGGCATGACTTCCCGACCCCCGAACCTTGCGACGAAGACGCTTGCCGGTTATCGCAAGCCCGACCGCGGCACGCAGCCCGAGTATCACTACCCGCCCTACGCGTCGACCGTCAAGCGCTCGCCCTCGCAACCGCTGATCCTGCTGCCGACATCGCTGTCGGAGGTGACCGGGCCCCTGTTCGGCTTCGACGTCATCAAGGCCAACGATTTCGACCTCACCAAGCAGCACGCGGCGGACCCGATCGGCGAGCGGATCGTGGTCGGCGGGCGCGTGCTCGATGGCAACGCCAGGCC
>JALYKU010000082.1 GCA_030774595.1 Chloroflexota bacterium
ACGCCGGCCAGGCCTCCCGCGACGAACGCTCCCCAGAGCGCCATCGTCGCCAGCGCCGGGCCGCTCGCCAGAGCGATGAGCGCGGCGAGCTTCGCGTCGCCCATTCCCATCCAGCCCCGCATGGCGAACAGCACGAACACGACGAACGCGACGGCGGCCGCCACGAGATTGGCGAGCGGCGCGGGTCCGATGCCATCGGGACGCGCCAGGAGGGAGACCAACAGCAGTGGGTACGTGATGAGGTTCGGGATGCGTCGCGTTCGCAGGTCGATGACCAGGATCGCGAGGTATCCCCCGACGAAGACAGCGCGAACCGTGAGCAATGTCTCGCTCGGCATCCTCGGCGAGCCTACGCGAGCCGAGATGACGGCAAATCACATCACCAAACTAGAGAGCCATAGTATCCTTGTGTGACGATCAGGGTACTTATCGTCGACGATCACGAGCTCGCTCGCCGCGGGATCATCGCGATGATTTCCGGTGCTCCCGGGATCGAGATCGTCGGCGAAGCCGGCTCAGGCCGGGAGGCGACCGAGTGCGCGCGCCGGCTGCTGCCCGACGTCGTGCTGATGGACGTCCGCATGCCCGACATGGACGGGCTCGAGGCGACCCGCCAGATCAAGAGCGAGCGCCCGCGCACCGCGGTGGTGATCCTCACGGTCCACGACAACGCCGACTACCGCGTCGAGGCGCTCAAGGTAGGTGCCGCCGGGTATCTCTTGAAGGACATCACGCGCGGCCAGCTCATCCAAGCGGTCCGCCAGGTCGCGGACGGCGGCCCCGGCGTGGCGGAGCAGGTACTCCGCGGGGCGCTGCAGACGATGCGAGTGGAATCGCCGCTGCCCCATGCCGCGAGGAGCCTGACAAAACGCGAGCGCGGCATCCTGACGTATCTCGCGGAGGGGCTGACGAACCGTGAGATGGCCGAGAAGCTGTACCTCTCGCCCGAAACGGTCAAGAGCCACGTGGCGGCGATCCTCGAAAAACTCGATCTGTCCGATCGCACTCAAGCCGCGGTGTTCGCCGTGCGCAACGGGCTGACGGGAATCTCCGGGTTGAGTTAAGTCCCCACGCGAGCGTCGCCCGACTCCTCGCGCCTTCCGCATCGGCCTACGATGCCACCGGGTGTTGAGCCTGTCGGTCCCCTGGTGGGAGATCGTCCTGCGGACCGCGATCGTCTACATCGTCGTCCTCGCCCTCCTCCGCCTCTCCGGAAAGCGGGAGCTCGGCCAGATGACGACGTTCGACCTCGTCGTGATCCTGGTCATCGCGAACGCCGTGCAGAACGCCATGACCGGCGGCGACAACTCGCTGCTCGGCGGGGTGCTCGCCGCGTCGACCCTCGTGGCGATGAACCTCACCGTGGCGAGGGTCGAACGCCGGGTACCGGCGTTCGCCCGGATCGTCGCCGGCGAGCCGACGCTTCTGGCGCACGACGGCAAGGTGATCGAGGCGCACCTGAAACGCGAGAACGTGACCCGCGAGGAGGTCGAGATGGCCGCCCGGGAGCACGGCGCCGACGGCCTCCGCGACGTCACGGCCGCCATCCTCGAGATCGATGGCTCGATCAGCATCATCACCAAGGGCCAGAAGGTCGGCCGCTCCCGACGGCAGGTGCGCCAGCTCCGGCAGCGCTGACGCGGGCGCCACGGGCGGGTCGAAGTCAGCGATCCACTCGGCGGTGTCGCGAGACCAGCGGGGGCGCTCAGCGCGCCGGGGACGCGCCTCCGGGGAGCTCCGCCTCGTCGACGAGCATCACGGGTATGTCGTCCCTGACGGGGTAACGGCGGCCACACGACGAGCAGACCAGCCGGTCGCCCTGCTCCGTCAGGTGGGCGTGGTCGACCGGGCACGCGAGGATCTCGAGGAGCTCCCGCGCGACGGGCACGGGGGCAGAATACCTCTTGCGCGGGCCGCGTCGATGCTGTCTACTGCGCGTTGACATCGTGCTGAACGACGACCCGCCCGGCCCCTCCCGCGCGCTCGTGACCCGGCTCGTCGTCGAGCCGTCGCACCCGGTCTCGGCGTCCGTGCTCCCGGGCGAGGACCCGGCTGGGGCTGCCCGGATCGCTGCGGGAGCCGAGATCCCGATGGAGCTCCTCACGCGCTTCGGGGCATCGGTGCGGCAGACGCATCGCCGCGCCGGGATCGTCGTCGTCGAGGTGCCGGAGGAGCACCAGGAGGCACTCGCTGCCGCGCTTCGCGCCGCGGGGTTCCGGGCCCGGCCCCCGAAGCCTGTCGGGCCGCTCTTGAACGAGAGCGTGCCGGAGCTGCACATCCCGCCGCTGTGGCGGGCGGGACTTTCCGGCGTGGGCGTGCGCGTCGCGATCGTCGATACCGGGTGCGACGAGCACCGCGATCTCGCCGGACGCATCGCCGCCCGCCAGAATTTCGGCGAGGGGCGCGACGTCGACGACGTCGGCCACGGGACCCACGTCGCGGGCATCGTCGCGGGCGCGGGCGAGATGTTCCGCGGCGTCGCGCCGGGAAGCACGCTCGTGATCGCGAAGGCCCTCGGGGCGCAGGGCGGCAGCGAAGATGCCGTGCTCGCCGCGCTGTCGTGGGCGAGCCAGCAGGACGTCGCCGCGATCAACTGCTCGCTCGGGGGACCGGGTGACCCGAACGATCCGCTGTCGCGCGAGGTCGACGCGCTCGCCGCGGACGGCATCCTCGTCTGCGTCGCCGCCGGGAACGCCGGGCCCGCGGACCGCACCATCTCCTCACCCGGGACGGCCGCCGCTGCGCTCACGGTGGGGGCCGCGGACAAGGAGGGCCGCGTGGCCGACTACTCCTCGCGCGGCCCGGTGCCGGGTCTTCGCGCGCGCAAGCCGGACGTCCTCGCGGTCGGCGGCGACGTCACCCGCGGCGAGGCCTGCCTCTACGGGACCGGCGTCGCGAGCGCGCGCGCAGCGGTCCTGGCGCGCGACCCCTGCGCGGTGACTCCGGCGTACGTGCGCATGAGCGGAACGTCCATGGCGACGCCTCACGTGACGGGTCTCGTCGCGCTGCTGATCGAAGCGTCGCGCGCGAAGACGCCGCAGCTGACCAAGATCGCGCGTGCGCGCGCGGTCCGGCGCGCGATCGTTCAGGGCGCGCGGAGCCTCGGCGCGGGTGGTGCCGCCGAGGGCGCGGGGCTCGTGGACGGTGAGCGATCGCTCGCGCTCGTCGGGCCGCGGGCGCGCGCCTCCGCACCGGCGATGAGCTCGTCGTCGCCGACGATCGCGAAGATGGGCACGAACGCGAAGTAGTTCTGGAGCGAGCGCCACCCGAGGTACAGCGGGACGAAGGGGTAGACGAGCGCACCATTCGGGAGCCTCCGCCAGCGCGCCCACAGCAGCCCGAGCAACGCCACGAAGGCCACCGCCGTCAGCACCCCATACGCCGCCCGAGGCAGCGGTGAGTGGCTTTGGTCGAGGCCGAAGCTCACGAGCCCGACCCCGGATGCCGCGAGCGGTCCGAACATCGGGCCGGCGATGCCCGCGACGAACTCGCGCGGCGCGTCGACGATGAACGGCAGATTCGGCGCGAGGAAGGCCGCGCCGACGATCGCCACGCGCGCGAGCGCTTCGCGGCGTCCGTCGCGCTTCCACACCGCGAGCGCGTAGAAGGGGACCACGAACCACGCGGGCTGCCGGTCCGCGGCCGCGAGGCCGATCGCGGCCGCCGACAGCCAGCGGTTGTTGATGAACACCCACCCGATCGAGACGAGGAGCGCCCACAGAGGATCGATCCCCGCGAGCACGTTCTGGCGGCGCACGACGCCGTTGCCGACCACCGCCGCCGCGACCAGCGGGCGCCACGGCACGCGGACCTGGCGCAGCAGGACGAGGACCATGAGGACGATCTCGCCGAGATACACGACGCGGATGTCGCCGATTCCGGCCGCGACGAATGGGGTGACGCTGAGGAACGACAGGGCCGGGTAGCTGAGCGAATGCAGCGCGTCGCCGCCCTCGAGGTGCGTGACGAGCTCGGGATCGAGCCCGAATTTCTGAAGCGCCTCGACCAGGTCGAACGAGCGATAAGGGTCCTCGCCCGCGAGGAGCAGCTGCGCGGCGCGGTGAGGCGCAGTGACCGCGTCGGTGTGGTAGCCCTTCCCGAGTATTAACGCGAGGCCGATGAGCGCGTATGTGGCGAGCGCGAGGCCGGTCGCGAGAGCATCCCGCGTCTGCGGCCGAAGCCGCGCGACGGTGAGGAGCGGGAAGATCGCCACGACGACGAGCGCCATGAGGTCGTCGGGCGCGAGGTCGAGCGAGGCCACGACCTGGTGCCGCTCGACGACGGCCGCGACGCACGTCACCGCGAGCAGACCGAGGCCGATGCGGCGCAGGCGCTCGTCGGCGTCCACGGGCTGCCGGTCGAGCAGAACGGCCGCGAGGCTGAACAGCGCGAACACGGCCGCGAGGGCCAGCGCGGGCGGGAACGCGCCCCCCGAGGGATCGGGGCCGAAGAGCCGCAGCGCCGGGGTCCACAGGGCGAAGGCGGCGACAGCGACGGGCCGGAAGGGCCGCGGCGTCGCGAACGCGCCGAGAGCCGCCGCGACGACGAAGGCCGTCATCCCCACGACGCTGCCCCGCCCCGATATCGCGGCCCAGAGGTAGATGCCGGCGACGGCCGCGAAGGCGATGACGAGCGCGCCGCGGACGGGGCGCCGCGGTGTCGCCAGGAGAACGAGACCGAGGAAGATCGCGTACGCGACCGCGAAGGCGACGTCATGACCGGTGTCCTCGAACGCGTTCCGGACTGTCGCGGCCGACACCACCCCGGTGGCCGTTAGGACGAGCGATGCACGGATCAGCGCGCTCCGCCGGTGCTGCGGTTCCTGCTCGGTCTCCCGCACGATGGGCAGCTTACCGGGCGTGGGCCAGCCGGCGGCGGTCGAGGGCGAACGTGGCGGCGGCGGCGGCCTGCGTCAGGAGCCCGACCGCGAGGACGATGCGGGCGAGGGTGAGCGCGTCGCGAGCCATCACGATCATGAGCGCGAGCTCGAGCACCACGGCCGCCGCCAGGAGAAGGCCGACGCGCATCTCCCCGCGCCCGATGAAGTACGCGATCCACAGCGACAGCAGCGCGTTCGCGAGCGCGGCGATCCCGTACGGGCCGATGATCGCCGCCGTCGCCGGGTACTGCGCGCCGACGACGATACCCACGAAGAAGGACGGCGCGATGAGATACGCGAGCGTCACGACGCCGCTCGTCGCGACCACGAAGCCGAGCGCGATGAAGAGCATCCGCGCGTTGTCCTCGCCTCGCGCGTGTGCGTTGGCCGTGCGCTCGAGGAGGATGAAGCCGACGGCGATCGGGGCGAACAGAACGATCTTGGCCATGGTGATCGCGCCCGCGTACGCGCCCGCGTCGTCGGGCGTAAGCAGCGCGCGCATCAGGAGCGCGTCCATGTTGGTGAGCGCCGAATACGCGAGGAGGACGACGGCGGCAACGAGGAAGAAGCGCGTCTCGGCGGCCGCGAGCGCGACCGCGACCGGATGCGCGGCGCCGCGCGCGGCGCGGAGGAGCGGCCAGAGCGCGATGAGCGACCCGAGAACGCCGACGATCGGCGCGCTGGCCGCGCCGATGAACGCGCCATTGACCCCGGTGGCCGCGAGGACGAGCGCGGCTCCGAGCGTGAGCCTCGCCGCTGCCTGCAGCAGGAGCAGCGCGCCGAGCCACATGAACCTGCCGAGTCCCTGCAGCAGGCCCTGCGTGAAGGTGAGCACGCCGTTGAAGAACAGCGTCACGCCCAGGACCGCGACCGTGAAGGGCGGGAGCGCGAGGACCGCGCCGAGCGGGGACGCGAGAACGATCAGGAGCAGCGCGGGCGGTCCGGCCGCCAGAGCGATCCGGCGCAGCCAGCGAAGGACGAAGACGTGCAGCGCCGCCGTCTCGCCCCGCGCGCGGTATTGCGCCGCGAGCTTGGCCGTGGCCGACTGGATCACCTGGATGCTGATCGACTGGAGGATCAGGTAGCCGAAGAGCGCGGTGAGGATCGCGTATTCGGCCGGTGCGAGGAGCCGCGCCATGACGAACTGATAGCCGAACGCGAGCACGTTCGCCGCGGTCGTGGCCACATACAGGAAGAGCGAGCCGCGGTGCGTCGCGAGCGCGGCGCGCACCGCGTGACTTTAGCGAGTCGCGAAGCTAGTGGGTGTGCGCTCCGACGGGCGCCGGAGGTGCCTTCGGCGCGACGGACAGGAAGTTCTCGACGAGCTCTTCGAACTCGGGAGAGATGTACTCCTCGATGTGGCCGTAGTCCGCGAGGTTCGCGATCACGGGATCGATCGGGATCTTCGCGAGCAGCGGTGCGTTCGCGGCGATCACCAGCTTCAGCCCCTGCGACGGCCCGAAGACCTCGTTCCGCGTGCCGTCGGGCATCGTCACGTAGGCCATGTTCTCCACGACGCCGAGGATGTCTCCGCCCAGCTGCTTCACCAGGCGCACGGCCTTGGTCACCACCATCGTCGCGAGCGCCTGTGGCGTGGTCACGAGGATGACCCCGGAGATCGGGAGCGCCTGCATGACCGTGAGCGGCGCGTCGCTGGTGCCAGGCGGCAGATCGACGATGAGGAAGTCGAGCTCACCCCACGCGACGTCGCTGTAGAACTGGCGGATGGCGCCGGACACCATCGGTCCGCGCCAGATCACCGCCTCCTCCTCTCCCGGCAGGAGGAGATTCATCGACATGATCGGGATGCCGCCGCGCGACGAAGGCGGGACCAGGGTCTGGCCGCCCGCGACGCCGGGCTTTTCGCGTACGCCGAACATCCGCGGGATCGAAGGACCGGTGATGTCGCCGTCGAGGACTCCGACAGAGTGACCCCGACGCCGCAGTCCGACCGCGAGGAGCCCGGCGACGAGCGATTTTCCGACGCCGCCCTTGCCCGACATCACGGCGATGACGTTCTTGATGCCTTGCTGTTTCGGCGCCATGCCCTTCGGCCCACCACCGCCCGCCGCGACCTTGCTCGCGTCGGGCAGGCCCTCCGGAAGCTTCCCCGTCTCAGCGAAGACGTTGAGGTCGCGCAGCAGCTCGCCCAGGTCGACGCGGCCCCCGCCGTGACCCAGCGCACCCTGCTTGATCGTCTCGCTCTTGCTGATCGCGCACGAGGCGCAGCCCAGCCCGTAGCGCGCGAAGAGGCGCGCGGTGTCGGGCCACCGCTCGGTGACGGACGCGATGGTCATGTCGGGGCCGATCAGCGCCAAAAGGGGGACCTCCAGGGGAGCGATCGCGCGACCTCGATTGTACCGCGCTGAGCCGGGCCAGTTGGTGACCGCCCGCGTCACCGCGAGAACGAATCTTGCAGCCACCACCGTCGCGACCACCACCGGCGCCGAACGGTCAGCGGCGCGCGAGCATGACGGCGACGACGGTCGTGATGGGGACGCACACGACGAGCCCGACGCTGGCGATGAGGACCGAGATCACGGACCCCGCGACGGTCTCGCTGTTCAGCGCGAGGGACAGCGGCGCGTTACCGAGTGACAGCAGCAGCAGGAGCGGCAGCGTTCCGCCGAAGTAGGCGAGAGCGAGAGTGTTCACGAGCGAGCCGATGTGGTCCCGGCCGACGTTGAGGGCGCTGGCGTAGAGCCCCTGGCGCCCGAGCTCGCGGTCGATCGACGCGATCTCGAACGTCGCCGACGCCTGGCCCACGGCCATGTCGACGAGCGCACCGAGCGAGGCGAGCAATACGCCGGCGAAGACCAGTCGCGAGAGGTCGATCGACGTCGCCACGGCGAGGAAGACGGCCTCCTCTGAACCCAGCCCGGTGATGTGGGCGGCCGGCAGGGCGACCGCCGCGATGCCGGCAACGGCGCCCAGACTGGTGGCCGATCCGACGAGGGCGGCGATGCTCTTGCGATTGAAACCGTGGACGACGAACACCGCGACGAGCAGTACCGCCAGCGAGCCCACGAGCACGGCGGCGAGCGGGTCCTCGCCGCGGCGCAGGCTGGGCACGATCACCAGGAGGAATACGCCGACGCTTCCGGCAAGGCCGGCGAGGGATGCGACTCCTTTCAGCCGCGCGACCACCAGCAGCGCCGCCGCGAGGAGCCCCGCGATGGGCGCGAGCGCCGGCAGCCTGACGATCTCCTGGATCGTGTATGTGCGGGCGCTGTTCGCATCCCGGGTCACGCTCACGAGCACGCGATCACCCTCCCGCAGCAGCCCGCTGGCGTTGAGCGCGGTCCGTCCGCCCCACTGCACGGTCACCTCGTCTCCGCGATAAAGGCCGCTGTCCAGTTGCAGGGCGAGGCGCTGGAACGGCTGCGTCCGCCCTGCCACCCTGCGCTCGCCGGTCTCGAGGACGCGCGCCACGTGGGCGTCCTCGACCGCACCGGTGGTTCCGACGTTCAGGTCGCTGCACGAGGAAAGGACGGCGGCGAGGATCGCCAGGAGGATCAGCGTGCGCTGCGCCATCGCGGCGCAGCCTATGCGACGGCTATCCGCCGATGAAGCCGAAGATCCGCTGCAGGTCGGGGAGCGCGTCCGCGAGATCGAACAGGAAGTACGCGCCGATCACGAGGCTGAAGACACCCGCGAGCGATCCGATCGCGACGTAGATCCACTTCTGCCGCTGGGCGGTGATGAAACCGCTGGCGGTGAGGACCGCAACGACGCCGTTCGAAAGCACGAGCCCGGCCAGGAACCAGGCCAGCATGAGGATGCCGAGCCCGTTGTTCCCCACTCCCGCGATGCTCGCGATGAGCAGCACCTGCGTTCCCGTCTCCGCGCCGACTCCATGGATCATCCCGACGCCGAAGGCGGTCCTCGGGCCGTACGAGGTCGCGTGGGCCGACGGTTGATGCTCGTGCCCATGGATCCGGGCTTGGAGGGCGCCCCAGGCATACCGAACTCCGTCGAAGACGAGCATCCAGCGGCTGCGCAGCCGGAAGTCGCCCTTGCCGCGCAGGAACTGGATCAGCGAGAGCAGGACCCACGCGCCGAGGACGAGCAGCGTGAAGCCGACAACGCGCTCCATGATCGGGTCGACCCAGTCGGGGAGCACCGCGTTCAAGAGGAGGGCCGCGAGGCCGAGGACCGCCACCACGGACGCGTGACCGAGCGCGTACAGCGTCGCGAGCGCGAGCGCGTGTTGCTGTTCGTGGGCCCAGCGCGATTCCCGGATGACGTGGACCGGACCAGCACGGTCGTGCGAATGGGGATGCGCGGCCATCGCGCCCGGAGCTTCGTCGTCGTGATGGCCGTGCGCAGGCATGGGATCGACGAGACGCCGATCCTCCGCCGTCGCTTGACTCGTCGTGGTCGTGCTGGTGATGTCGGTGATCGCCGCGATGTGATCCCAATCGAGCCCGTGCCGGAAGCCCAGGAGAAAGGCACCGGCGAGGAGCGCGGTGACGCCGACTCCGAGGTCCATCCCCGCTGAACCTACGCTCCGCTCAGTGCTTACTGCAACTTGTCGCACTAGCGGTCCCGGACGCCGAACCCACGCCGGCGGTCACATGCGCTGTGGGGCGGCAGGACGTGGCGGATCAGGGTCGGAGCTTGCTCGTCTGGATCTCGAGCGAGTGCGGCTTGTTGCAACCCGTTCGCATTTGCCGGAAGCTGGCAAGCATGGACGTGGCCCGCGAGATCCGCGCCCGGGGCAAGCGGATGACGGTGCAGCGCCGCCTCGTGCTCGAGGCGCTCGAGCGCACCAGCCATCACACCACGGCGGAGGCGGTGGCCCGGCAGATCCGCGAGCGCCATCCGCAGATCGACCCTTCGACGGTGTACCGCAACCTTGAGGCGCTCGAGGAGCTCGGCCTCGTCACCCATACGCACCTGAACGATCGGGTGACCCGGTGGCACCGCGCGGACGTGGAGCGCCACGGCCACCTCGTCTGCCGCAGCTGCGGGAGCGAGCAGGAGGTGCCGCTGCCCGCGCTCGAGCCGCTCGATGAGGTGCTGCGGGCGCAGCACGGCTTCGTCGCGGATCTCGCGCATTCGGCCATCGTCGGGATCTGCGCGAGCTGCGCGCGCGTATCAGCCGGCGGATGAAGAGGCTCGTGATTCCGGCCGTGCCGGTCATCCGACTTCCGGTCGCCATCCCGCGAGCCCTCGCACTTACCCCGCTCCGCTCGTGAGTCGGGTCGCGGCCGCTGCGCGCGCCGTGCTGGCCGCCGCGCTCGGCGTGCTCCTGCCGCTGTCCGCGGGCGCGACGGCCGAGGCACACGCCACGTACGTGCGTTCCAACCCCGCCGCGGACGCGCGTCTGGTGCGCCCTCCGACGGAGGTCCGCGTCGTCTTCAGCGAGCCACCGGCGCCGAGCGGGAGCGACATCCACGTCAGCGACGCGAGCGGCCGGCGGGTGGACAAGGGCGACGTCGTCCCATCGGGCGAAGAGAACGGCCTGAAGGTGTCGCTCGAGCCGATCGGTGACGGCGGGTACACCGTCGTGTGGACCGCGCTCTCGGCCGTCGACGGCCATAGCTACCGCGGTACGTTCGTCTTCGCCGTCGGCAACGCGCCGCTTCCCGGGGTCCCCGAGGTCGCCGAGCCCTCACCCCCACCGTCGGTCCTCGAGGTGGCGGGGCGCGCGCTGTCGTACGCGGGGATCGCGATCTCGCTGGGGCTGGCGATCTTCGGTTTCGTGGTGTACGCGGCCCGCGATGCCGGCGAGCGCCGCCGCGAGCGGATCGCCTTCCTCTTCGGCGGCGCGCTCCTCGTCGCAGGCGCCGGGCTCCAGCTTCTGCAGCAGGGAACGGGCGTGCCACCGTGGCTCGGCCTGCTGCTCGGCATCCGCGCGCTCGCAGGCGTCACCATCGTCGCCGCGGTGCGCATCGCGCCTCGCGTCCTCGCCTTCATCCCGCGGCGGGACGTGATCTACGCCGCGGGACTCGCGGCGACGCTGACCGCCACGCTCGTGTCGCACGCCGCCGCGACCGGGAGCTACAAGGACATCCTGCTCGACCTGGCGCACATCGTGTCGGTGTCGGCGTGGCTCGGTGGGATCGTGGGCATCCTGGTCGTGGTCCTGCCGGGAGCGCACCCACGTACCGCCGACGATGGTCGAAGGCTGGGGCGCATCGTGTGGCGGTTCTCGCTGCTCGCGCTCGTCGCGGTCGCGGTGATCATCACCACGGGGACGCTGCAGTCGCTCGACCGGCTCGTCCTGGTACAGGACCTCGTGGAAACGCCGTACGGGATCGCGCTTTTGTCGAAGATCCTTCTGCTCGCGCTCGTTCTGGCGATCGGCGCGCTCAACCTCTTCATATGGGGTCCCCGTCTGGGCGCCGGGCTCCGCGTCGAGAGCGCGCGCCGGGGACTGCTCCGCGGCACGCTCGGCGAGTCGGCCCTCCTGGCCCTCGTCCTCGTCGCCGCCGGGCTACTGACCGCGTTCGCGCCACCCAACCAGCGCACGGCCGCAGCGTACGACGACACGGAGCACGTCGGCGGGCTGCGGCTCCAGCTACTCGTTCCCACGACGCTGCCCGGTCGGAACCGCTACGTGCTGCGGATCCACGATGGTCTCCGCCCGGTGGAGGGCGCCGAGAAGGTCGCGTTCCGCTTCAGGATGGTCGAGCACGACATGGGCGAGAGCGAGCTCGTGGCGCACGAGCGCGCGCCGGGAGAGTACGTCGCGGAAGGCAGTCCCACGGCCATGTTCGGCACGTGGCACGTCGAGGCGATCATCCGGCGCCCGGGGCGCGAGGACGTGTCCGCGATATTCACGTTCCCGGTGTCGGCTCCGTCGAGCGGCGGCTCCGTCGCCCGCGCGATCCCCGCCGGCCCGTACACGGCGGTCGTGTTCGTCGAGCCGACGCTTCCCGAGGCGGGCGCGCCGCTCACCGTCACGGTCCTCGTCATCGACGCGAAGGGCGATCCGGTGCCCAACAAGCCGGTGTCCGCGGTGCTGCGTTCGTCCGAACCGCGGCACGACCATCCCGACATCCTCATCTCGACGGAGATCGCTCCAGGGCGATACCGCTTCGACATCCCGTCGCTCGAGCCCGGGAAATGGACCATCGCCGTGTCCATCGGGGATGAAGGCAAGGCCGAGTACGCGTTCGAGGTGGCGCCGTGAACCCAGCGCCCCTGTCGCACATCATCGGCACCGGGACGCCTCTCGACATCTTCGTCGACTTCTTCGTCGAGCTGATCCTCCCGCTGCTGGTCTTCATCGGCCTCTACCTGTGGCAGCGGCGGAAGGAGCGGCGCAAGCCGTGAGCTTTCCCATCTCGCGGCAGGGGCTCGAGCAGATGGCGCTCGTGCTCGGCGTGGGCATCGTGCTGTTCGGGATGCTCGCCGCGCTCAATCGGCGCCGGCGGCGCCCGTGGCGGCGGACGGCGGCCTCCGCCGGCATGCTGGGAGGGCTCTCGGTCGTCGCGCTGGCGCTCGCCTACACCGTCGCGCCGAACATCCCGACCCCGCCCGTGCCGCTGACGGCGCGCCTGGCACAGGACCCCGTGCCCGATACACCGGAGTCGGTGGCCGCCGGGCGCGTGCTCTACCAGAAGAACTGCGTCGTGTGCCATGGAACGGAGGGCAAGGGCGACGGGCCGGCCGCCTTCACGCTCCAGCCGCGGCCGGTGAACCTGCAGGTGCACGTGCCGCAGCACGCACCGGGGGAGCTCCATTACTGGATCACGAACGGGATCCCCGGCACCGCCATGCCGGCGTGGAAGGAGAACATCTCGGACACCGAGAGATGGCAGATCATCCGGTATCTGCAGGCCCTCGCGGCGGGGAAGGCCTGATCCGCCGCGTCGCGTGGGCCATCGCGATCGCTGGATCGCTGCTCGCCTGCGGCGCCGTCGCCGCCGCGGGAACGCAGTCCTACCGCCGCGATGACTTCTGGTGCCTGCGCACCGCCGGACAGCTCGTCCTGGAGCGTCGCGACCCGTACGACCTGCGCACCTGGGCGGAAACCGCGGGTGCCCCGGTCGCGCTGCCGGACGGCCGCGTCGCGCCAAGCGCCTGCACGGGCGCAGCCTTCGCCTATCCGCTCTGGACGGCACTGGGCATGGTGCCCTTCGCGATGTTGCCGCCCGAGGCCTCAGCGACGCTGTGGGTCGCGCTCTCGGTCGGCGCCGTCGCCTGGGGCGCCTCCTGGTCCTGGTCGGCGTTCGGCGGCCCTTCGCGCTCGGCATCGCTCTGCGCGGTGCTCGTGGCTTTCTCGCAGCCGCTCTGGTTCGTGCTGCGGTACGGCCAGACCACCGGTATCGAGCTCGGCCTTCTCGGGCTGACCGCGTGGTCCCTCGCGCGTGCGCGTGAACGATCGGCCGGTGCGGCTTTCGCGAGCCTCGCGCTGAAGCCGCAGCTGGTCGTGCTCGCGTGGCTGCCCGTTCTCGTGGAGGCGCTGCGACGAGGCCGGCGGCCATTCCTCGCGGCGGCGACCGCGACGGGCTTGGCGGGCGCGGCGCTCTCGCTCGTCATCACGCCCACGTGGCCGATCGAATGGCTGCAGACCGTCCTCGGTCCGCGCCTGCGCATAGCGGCACTGTTGCCAACGGTGTGGGGCCTCGCCAACGACACGCTGGGCTCGCCGGCGTGGGGCGCCGCCCTGGTGGTCGCGCTCGTTCTCGTGCTGGCCGTTCTGTTGCGCGGCGTGGCCGTGGACCGCGTCGCGCTCCTGGCGCTCGGCGTCGGCGTTTCGCTTTTCGCCTCGCCGCACGTGTGGAGCTACGACCACCTTCTCCTGGTCCTGCCTTGGACCGCGACGCTGGCGATCGGCGCGCGCCTCGGGCCGCGTGGGCATCGGCCGCTGATCATCGGCGCCATCCTCGTCGCGTCGCTTCTGCCGTGGGTGGCGTACGCCGTGTCGACGGCGCGCGTGAGCGAGACGTACGCCGCTGTGGTCCCGGCGCTCTCGGCGCTGCTCTTCGCGGTGGCGCTGCGGCTTGGCAGCCGCGCTGAGTCGGCGGCGCGAACGTGAGAAGAGCCGGGGCTGGAGCGCTCGTCGCGGCGACGTTCGCGGCCGTGCTCGCACTGGCGGGCGCCGGCTGGCCCGGCCGCGACTATCGGAGCGGCGACTTCTTCCAGTACTACGCGGGCGCGGCCGCGGTGGCCTCCGGCGCGTCGCCGTACGACACGCGCTGGTGGACGGACTTCAGCTCTCGACAGGGCAGCACGGCGTTACACAATCCGCCTGAGCCGTCCTCCGGAGACGCCGCCTGGACGACACCCTATCCGTTGCACCTTTTCGTGGCGATCCTGCCGATCGCGCTGATGCCGCTCGACCTGGCGGCGGCGTTGTGGCTCGTCGCTCAGGCGCTATGCATCGCAGTGGGTCTCGCTTTCGTCGCGCGACAACTCCTGACTGACCCGCGGCGCGATGGGCTTCTCCTCTCGGCGATCGCGCTGGCGTTCCAGCCGCTGTGGCTGTTTCCAGGGAACGGCAACCTGACCGGCTTCCTCTTCGGGGCGGTTGCCGGCGCCGTTGGCATGACGCTGCGGGGACGACCATTTGCCGCGGGAGCGTTTCTGGCCGTCTGCAGCGTGAAGCCCCAGTCTCTCGTTCTGGTCGCGATCGCTCTGGTACTCGCCACGCCGGCACGCGACCGGCTCCGAATGCTCGAAGGCAGCGCGTTGATCGCCGTGCCGCTCCTGGCGACCGCATTCGCGCTCCAGCCGGGTTGGATCGCCGGCTGGCTGGAAGTAGCAGCGGCGCTGCAGCGGACGCACTTCAGCAACGCGACCGGCTGGACGATCGATCGCATCGTGCCCGGCACTCCCGTGGCGACGGCGCCGATCGCCGTCGCTGCCGCGGTGGCGGTGCTCGGCGCGTGGTGGTGGCGGGTCCGTCCGGCACCGGCATGGGCAGTCGCGGCGGCGATTCCTGTCTCCGTGTTCGCGGCGCCGCATGGCTGGACCTACGAGCAGTTGTACCTCCTCATCTCGGCGGCGGTCATCATCGGCGCGGTGGCCAAGGCGGCGCCGCGTACGCGAACGCTCGTGCTCGTGGCGGTGGCGGCGGTGTTCGGGCCGATCCCTTGGGCGCTCTACGCCTGGGATCTAGGGCGAAATGGGGAGGAGCCGAGCGCGGCGGTCCCCCTCTTGGTATTCGGCTTGGTCCTGCTCGTTCGCCGGCTGACAACTTCGCTGCCGCGGCGCGAGGCGCTGACCGCCGCCGCCGGCCGAGGGGGTGGCGCCCGCACGCTCGCCGCGTAGCTGCACGGCCGGGCGCGACCCGGGTGATCCTCCTACGCGACGCGGAACGGCGCGCGTGCCGTGAGCCCTGTATCAGCGAGGACCCTGAAGCGCGTCGCGAAGAGGAGCGCGACAAGGTACAGCGCCGCCACGAGCAGGAGCAGTTGCTGGTAGCCCGTGACGAGCGCGGTGTACTCCAGGGCTCCGCCGAGGGTGGAGCCGATCAGGTTCGAGGCGAACGCGGTGTCGGCTCGGGCGGTGTCGCGGAACGAGTACGCGAAGACCAGATTGGCGGCGAACACCGGCGCGAAAGCGATGGCCGAGGCGGCGAGATATCGCACCCACGCGGGCTCTATCAGCAGCGCCTGGGGCGGGACCAGGTACGCGACGAGCAACGCGACCGTCAGCGACGCGTACAGCCAGCGCGCTCGGGCGAATCGGACCCTCGCGTTGACCGCGATCGCGAGCAGGACGCTCAGGAGGACGCCGGCGAACACCAGGGCGTTGACGTACCACGTGGTCCCGAAGAGCAGGCTGAACGTCACGAGGCTCCGGGTCTCGAGGAGCAGGAACGCCGCGCCCAGCGCGAAGAAGTGCGGGCTGAAAGCGCCGCCTCCCCCGCCGAGTCTCATGGCCCCCATGACGGCGAGGGTCGCGAAGAGAAGAACGAGCCCGAGCACCACGAGGTACTGCGCGCTGATCTCCGGTCGCTCGAGATACGGGAAGGGCCAGTCGTCGCGGGCCGGGCGCGGCGCGGAGGCGAGATAAATATTGCCGCCGTCGCCGCCGCCTGTGACGGCGAGCCGGGCCGCGGGAGCGCCGGCCGCGAGGACAGCGCCGCGCGCGAAGGACTGCGGGAAGGTGCGGATCAGCGGCGGCGTGCCGAAGGTGTCCTCGAGCGTCCGCGCGTACCGCGCGATCACCCAGTCCTCGCGGTAGTAGTTGTAGAGGATGAAGACCCCGTCGGGCGCGAGGTGGTCGCGGGCGCTGGCGAACGCCTCCTCGGTGAACAGGAACGATTCCAGGCGGAGATTCGCCGTGGCGGTGACCAGCGTCAGAGAATCGGTCAAGGCGAGGACGATGAGGTCGTAGCGATCGTCGCTCGAGCGGAGGAAGGCGCGGCCGTCGTTGACGTGACGGCGTACGAGGGGGCTGTCGTAGGGCCGATCCGGATGGCGATCGACGCCGAGCTGCAGCAGGGCGGGGTCGATATCGACGGCGTCGACGCTGCTGACC
>JALYKU010000083.1 GCA_030774595.1 Chloroflexota bacterium
CGCCGGCGCGGCGCTCGCCGCGGCCTGCTCCGCGGTCGGCCGTGACCCGGCGACGCTGCGCCTTTCCCACTGGAGCGAGGCGACCATCGGCGCAGGCGGCGAGGGTCCCGATCCCGGTCGCACGCTCGCGGGCGACGCCGACCAGCTCCTGGCCGCGCTCGCCGAGTACGCGGCCGCCGGCGTTGCCGAGGTGCAGCTCGCGCTGCCGTACGGGCAGGAGGTCGAGATGACCGGGCTCGTCGCCAGCCAGGTGGTGCCGCGCCTGCCCTGACCGCTGATGGTCCGCGCCCGCGGGGCGAGGACCGCGTGCCCATCGCCTCGAGGGCTGCCGGCGGCGGGACGCGCCGGTCACGCCAGCTTCGCGCGCGCCTCCGCGTACGCGAGCACGGTGAGCATCGGCGGGCGCTCGATCGCGGTGATGTCCTGGAGCTCGAGGTGGAACTGGCCACCGTCGTCGTCCGAGATGAGCTTCATCGTGGAGTTCGCCTCCTCCCACAGCCGCTCGCCGCGGGCTTCGCCCACGCGCTTGAGCGCGACCTGCAGGATCTCGAAGCTCATCTTCGACAGTGCGTACAGCGTCTGGTTGCGGTGGATCCGCTGCCTCATGTCGACCTGTGCGATCGCCGAGAGCCCGGCGCGCTGGAGCGTGTCGATGAGCAGCCCCGTCTCGACGCCGTAACCCGTGAAGAACGGCAGCTGCTCGAGCAATGAACGGCGGCCGCCCTGTTCTCCGGACAGCGGTTGCACCATCCCGGAGAGCTCGGGGAAGAAAAGGTTGAGGACCGGCCGCGCCGCGAGCTCGGTGACCCTGCCTCCACCGGTGGCCTGCAGCTCACCTCCCATGCGGAGCGGCCGCCGGTAGAACGCTTTGACGAACGCGATATCGGGGCGCATGAGGAGCGGTCCGAGGATGCCGTAGACGAACTTCGGATGGATGTTCGAGATGTCGGTATCGATCCACGTCACGATGTCGCCCGTGAGCACGTGCAGGCTCTTCCACAGCGCCTCGCCCTTTCCGCGATAGGTGCCCAGCTCGGGCAGCACCTCCTGGTGCACGAACACCGGCACGCCCTCGGCCCGGCCGATCTCGCGCGTGCGGTCGTCCGAGCCCGAGTCGATGATCACCAGCTCATCGATGATCGGGAATCGCTCGACGAGGCGCGACCGCACCGCGCGGATGACGTGGCCGATCGTGGTCTCCTCGTTGAGCGTCGGAAGGCCGACGGAGATGCGCAGCCGCTGACGCATCTTCGCCTCGAGGAGGCGCCGCAGGTCCGCGAATTCCGTGCTCGAGAACGTGTTCTCGACGAACCACTTGTCGACGATCTCGCCGATCGCCCTGCTCCGCTCCGCCCGGTCCACCGGAAGCTCCGTGCGGGGCAGGAAGATGCTCGACGCGACGGGCGTCTTCGTCCGCACGATGATCGCGGGCCGGCCGCTCCGGATGACGTTCTGGCCGACGGGGCCAAGCGGGTCGGGCGAGCCCTCGCGCCCGGTGGCGCCGATGACGATCGCGTCGTGCATCGCGAGCTCCTCCGCGATGACCGTTACGGGGTCGCCGGCGCGCCCCAGCACCTGGTCGATCCGCTCGTCATATGCGGGTCCGCCGACCGCCCCGTAGAGGGCGCCGCGCCACCGGCCGTCGGTCCGCTCGGCCATCACGTGGAGCAGCGTCACCCGTCCCTGCCGGCTGCGCGCGAACGCGAGCGCCACGCGAACGGCGAGCTGCGCGTAGCGGCCGCCCCGCACCGGGACGAGCAGATGGCGCGCGCGGATGAAGCTGCCCTTGACGATCGCGACGTCGCACGGTGGGTCGCGGAGGATCTCGTCGACCGACGTCCCAAGCAGGTCGGATCCGGTCCGGCGCCAGCCCACCACGAGCAGATCGGGACGCTCTTTCTTCACCGCGTCGACGATGGCCTGCCAGCCGCGGCGGGCGACCGTCACGAGCACGCGCACGCGATCGGATGCGTTCGCGGATTCGACGAGCGCGTCGAGCGCGCGGCGGCGCGTACGCGCCTCGGGCTGCGCCGACGCGAGAGGTGCCTGGTCGCCCACGGCGATGACCGACACGAGCAGCACGTCGTCGGCGATGGCGATCGCCACGTCGATCAGCCCGCGGTCGCGGACGGGGTCGTCG
>JALYKU010000084.1 GCA_030774595.1 Chloroflexota bacterium
GGACAGGGCCGTTGCTCGGCGCCTTCCACGAACGCGGTGTCCGCTTTCTCCTCTGCGAGGGAGGTCCTCGCCTTGCGGCGGCGCTCCTCGAGGCCGGCGCCGTGGACGAGGTCTTCCTGACCCACGCCACGCTCGTCACGGCGGAGCCCGGAGCCCGGCGCCTGTTCGAGGCGTCGCGGGCGCTCGAGCGGGAGGTCCGCCTCGAGCCGGTGACGCTCCACCGGTCCAGTGACGGCGAGCGCTACGAGCGCTCGCGCCTCCGATACTTGTAGGCGATGTTCGAGCAGCTCTCTGACCGACTGACGGCGACGTTCGGGAAACTCCAGGGGCGGCCGCGCGTCACCGACGCCGACCTCGACGCGGCGCTCCGCGACGTCCGCATCGCGCTGCTCGAGGCGGATGTGAACTTCAAGGTCGTCCGCCAGCTCGTCGCGACCGTCCGAGAGCGCGCCATCGGCGAGCGCGTGCTCGAGTCGGTGACCGGCGCTCAGCAGGTCGTGAAGATCGTGCACGACGCGCTCGTCGAGATGCTCGGCGGTGAAGCGGTGCCGCTCGCCCGGGCCCAGCGGCCGCCGACGGTCATCGTCGTGGTCGGGCTGCAGGGCTCCGGAAAGACGACGAGCGTGGCGAAGCTCGCGAATCATCTGCGCAAGCAGGGGCGGCGCCCGGCGCTCGTCGCGGCCGATGTGCACCGGCCCGCCGCGGTGGCCCAGCTGCAGACGCTGGGCAGGCAGCTCGCGCTCCCGGTGAAGACGGTCCGCGGAGAGAGCATCGCCGACGATGTGGCATCGCAGGTCGCAGCGGCGGCGCGCGAGGATCGCGACGTCGTCGTCGTCGACACAGCCGGGCGGCTGCACATCGACGAGGCGATGATGCTCGAGGTCGAGGCGATCGTCGCCGCGGCGAGACCCGACGAGGTGCTCTTGGTGGTGGACGCGATGGCGGGCCAGGACGCCGTCGACGCCGCGACCGCGTTCAAGGCGCGGCTTCGGGTGAGCGGGCTGCTCTTGGCGAAGGTCGACAGCGACGCGCGCGGCGGGGCGTCGCTCTCCGTTCGCGCCGCGACGGGTGTGCCGGTGAAGTTCCTCGGGACGAGCGAAAAGCTCGACGGCCTCGAGGTCTTCCACCCGGATCGCCTCGCGCGGCGCATCCTCGGCATGGGCGACATCCTCACCCTCGTCGAACGCGCGCAGGAGCACGTCGATGTGCGGGCCGCCGAGGAGCAGGCGAAACGGCTCCTCGATGCGCGGTTCACGTTCGATGACTTCTACAGCCAGCTGCAGCAGGTCAAGAAGATGGGGCCGATCGCGGACCTGATGAAGATGATCCCAGGCATGGGCGCGATCGCGAAAGATCTCCCGGACAACGCGACGACCGACGCTCAGCTGCGTCTGATCGAGGCGATCATCTCGTCGATGACGAAGGCGGAGAGGGGCGACCCCACGATCATCAACGGCTCCCGCCGGCGCCGCATCGCGGCGGGCTCGGGCGCGACGGTGCCCGAGGTGAACCAGCTGCTGAAGCAGTTCGAGGCGCTGAAGAAGCAGATGAAGCAACTCGGTCCGCTGATGAAGAGCGGGCGGCTGCCTCGGTTTCCTGGAATGCGCACGTGACCCCGAGCCGCGATCGCGAAGAGCCGATGACGGCGCTGGCGATCGCTGGCTGATCTTACCGGTCGAAGAGGCGGTGAAGATGCGCGAGAGGGTCGATCTTGCGGACAAGCTCTCTCGCTTCTCCGAGCTCTGGAGCCCACGGATCGTGGGCCACCTCAACGACTACAAGATCCAGGTCGTCAAGGTCAAGGGCGAATCGTGTGGCACACCCACGCTGACAAAGCGAACACGTCGCCGCTGGGCGGGAGCGCCTGCGGAGGTGCATGATGCGCAGGCTGGCGGCAATCATGGCCACGACATTCTCGCGGCGGTGATCCTCGGCAGGAAAAGGGGTACGAGATGTCGCTTCCGCAAACAACCGGTGGCTACGGTCTCGGGCCCGGCGAGGGCGAGGCGCTGTGGTTCAACGGCGGCCTCGGTCTGCTCAAGGCGACCGGGGACCAAACAGAGGGCCGCTTCACGGCGCTGGAATTTCTGCTGCCCAAGGGATTCGCATCACCATTCCACATCCACCGGCAGGAGGACGAGTTCTTCGTGGTCCTCTCCGGCGAGGTCCGAGTCCAGCATGGCGAGAAGCTGATCGAAGCGGTCGCCGGCACGCTCGTGTACGGCCCTCGCAACGTCGCGCACAGGTTCCGCGTCGATTCGGCGGAAGCTCGTCTGCTCCTGTTGTTCGGGCCTTCGGGCGTTGAGCGGTTCTTCCGCGAAGGCGGGAAGCCGGCGGGTTCCCGCGGGCTACCTCCTGCCGGCGAGCAGTTCCTTGACAAACAAGCACTCGCGGAGATCGCGAGCCGCTACGGCCAAGAGTTCATCGGCCCACCGCTGCCTCCGAAAGACTGACCCTGGTCCTCCCTGTCGGAAGGGCCGCGTTCGGAAGACGCGTGTACGTTCGCATTCGGTACCGGGCGAGCAGTCAGGCAACACCGGGCGTAGGTCTGGATCGGCCCGCAGGATCCGCTCGATCACCGCGTCCCGTTGGATCGGCGCAAGGCGGCGGAGCTCCCGCAGCGTGCGCTCGGCGAGCGTATCGAGATGGTCGGTAGTCTGCACAGCAGCGCAGGGAGTGTTAGCCAGGCCGCGCAGCGGTGGCACCCCCTGGCTGCGGGAGCGCGTGATCCCGCCTGATAGTCCGTCTAGAGCCGTGCGAACTACTCGCTGAAGCAATTCGAGGCGCTGAAGAAGCAGATGAAGCAGCTCGGTCCACTGATGAAGAGCGGGCGGATGCCGCGACTGCGCATCTGAAGTTACGGCTGCTCCGCGGCGCCGCGTCCCCTCGCCGCTTCCACGTGCTCCCAGAGGCCCGCCCAGATCGCGCGCCGTTCGCCGATTGTGGGAGCGCGCCGTGCGCGCTGCCGGAACGCCATCACCCCGTGCGCCGCGAGCTCACCCCACGCCTTCGGCCGGCCCTGCGCCGCTGCGGTCACGAGGTCGCCGTGCTCGCGCGCCGCCAGGCGGATCACCTCGCTCACCGACACCACGGTTAGCCTACGGAACGTGCGCATCGTGTCGCTCGTCCCGGCTGCGACGGAGATCGCGTGCGCCCTCGGCGCCGGCGACGAGCTGGTCGCGGTGACGCACGACTGCGACCATCCGCCCGGCGTCCGCGACCTTCCACGGATCACAACATCGGCGATCGAGCCCGGGAGCGACAGCGCCGAGATCGACGCGCAGGTCCGGTCCGCCGCGGGACGGGGCGAGAGCACGTTCCATCTCGACGCGGCAGCGTTGCGCGCGGCGACCCCCGATGTGATCCTCGGTCAGACGCTGTGCCACGTCTGCGCGGTGACCCTCGGTCAGCTTCCCGCTGCGGTCGGGACCGCACCGGTACTCGTTCCGCTCGACGGAGACTCGATCGACGGGATCTTCGACGACATCCGCCGCGTCGGAGAAGCCCTGGGCCGCGTGGAGGCCGGCGCGTCGCTGTGCGAGCGGCTTCGCGCGCGGCTCGAGCGGGTCGAGGGGCTCGTGGCTGGACAGGCAAGGCCGCGGGTGGCGTGCCTCGAGTGGCTCGCTCCCCTTTTCAATGCCGGTCACTGGGTCCCGGAGCAGGTCGCGCACGCCGGCGGGGATGACGTGCTCGGGGAAGCGGGTGCGCGGTCCCGGGAGGTCACCTGGTCGGATCTCGCGGCCGCCGATCCCGAGGTGTTGTTGCTCATGCCGTGCGGCTTCGACGCCGAGCGCGCGGCGAGCGAGTCGGCTGCCCTCCGCGGTCGTCCGGAGTGGCGGGCGCTCAGAGCGGCGCGCGAACGTCGGGCGTACGCGGTCGATGGGAGCGCGTTCTTCAGCCGCCCGGGTCCCCGCGTGGTGGACGGCGTCGAGCTCCTCGCGGCGATCCTCCACCCCGATCGCCTATCGCCGCCACCGGGGACGCGCGCCCTGCCCATCGGCTGAACGGGTCGCGCGCTTTCGCCGCCCGCCGCTACACTGCCTTACACCGACTGTCGCGCGCGTCGACCGATCCAGGAGGTGGTTCCGAGACTTGGCAGTGCATATCCGTCTGCGCCGGACCGGCAAGACCAAGGCGCCGACCTATCGGGTCGTGGTCGCCGACTCGCGGTCTCCACGCGACGGCAAGTTCATCGAGACCATCGGCCATTACAATCCGCGCGTCGATCCGGTCGAGCTGGTCGTGAATGCCGAACGCGCCCGTCACTGGATCCACGCCGGCGCCCGGCCGACGGCGACGGCGCGCTCGCTCCTCGTTCGCAGCGGCCTTCCGGACAGCGAGGTCCCACCGGCCGCGCGATGACGAAGATGGCGGAGATGCTCGATCACGTTGCGCGACAGCTGGTGGAGGATCCCTCGGCCGTGACCGTGACCGAGGAGCAGGACGGCGACTTTACCAAGCTTCACCTGCAGGTGGGCGAGGCCGATGTGGGGAAGGTCATCGGTCGCGGTGGCCGCATCGCCAAGGCGATCCGCGCCTTGCTCAAGGTCATGGCCACGCGTGATGGCTCAAAGGTCAACCTCGAGATCGACTGACGCGCCCGACCTCATCGTCGGGCTCGTTCGCGGCGCTCACGGCGTGCGCGGCGAAGTACGTATCGATCCGCGGACGGACGTGAGCGACCGATTCCACCGCGGCCGGACGCTGCTCTGCGACGGCATCGGCGCGCTCGAGATCGCCTCGCTCCGCGGCACGCCTGACGCGCCGATCGTCGGGTTCGCCGGTTACGCGTCGCGCGAGCAGGCCGACGCGCTGCGCGGCCGATTCCTGCGCGTTCCGGCCCAAGAGGCCCGTCGCGCGGCGGGCGGCGCGTACCTCTGGGCCGACCTCGTCGGGCTCGAGGTCCGCTCTCCGTCCGGCGAAGCGCTCGGCGTGGTGGCGGACATCATCCGCACGGGGTCCGCGGACGTGCTCGTTGTCCGCCGTGATGGCGGCGAGCTGTTGCTCCCGGCTCTGGAGTCGGTGATCCGCGAGGTCGACCTCGACTCGGGGAGCATCGTCGCTGTACCGCAGGAGCGGTACTGATGAGCGCCGGCAAGGAGGTGCGCGCGGGGACGCGGATCGATGTGCTGACGCTCTTTCCCCGGATGTTCGAGAGCCCATTCGCCGAGAGCATCGTCGCGCGCGCGCGCGCCGCGGGTCTGCTTGAGCTCGCGCTGCACGACATCCGCCAGTGGGCCGGCGACCGCCACCGCCTCGTGGACGACGCGCCGTACGGCGGTGGCGCGGGCATGGTGCTCAAGCCCGAGCCGGTCGTCGCGGCGATCCGCGCTACCCGCGGAGACGACGGCCACGTCGTGCTGCTGTCGGCGCAGGGCCGGCTGCTCGACCAGGAGACGGTGCGCAGGCTCTCCGCCATGAGCCATCTCGTGCTCGTGTGCGGGCACTACGAGGGCGTCGACGAGCGGGTCATCGAGGGCGACGTGCACGAGGAGCTGTCGATCGGGGATTACGTCCTCACCGGTGGCGAGCTGCCCGCGATGGTGCTGATCGACGCGGTCACGCGCCTGCTGCCCGGTGTGATCGACCCCGCGTCGCTCCACGAGGAGTCGCACACGGGTGGGCTGCTCGAGGGGCCGCAGTACACGCGTCCGCCCGAGTTCGAGGGGCGCCGCGTCCCCGCGGTGCTGCTTTCGGGCGACCACGTGGCGATCGGTCGCTGGCGGCGGGACGAGGCCGTCCGGCGCACCGCCGAGCGCCGTCCCGATCTGCTGCGGGCGGCGACCCTGACCCCCGCGGAGCGCGCCCGGTTGCCGCTCCCGGCGATCTCGCGCCCGCCTGTACGCGACGACGACCTCATCGCGGCGTATCGCTCCGGGGTGGGCTCCTACCGGATCGCTGCGCGCTTCGGCATCTCACCCGCGACGGTGAGGGTCCGCCTCCGGGCGGCGGGCGTCCGCCTGCGCGCGGCGCGAAGCATCCCGCGTGGACCCACGCCGAGCGAGGTGACGCGGCTGCGCGCGACGGGGCTGACGGTCCGCGAGCTCGCGCGCCACTTCGGCGTGTCGCACGTGACGATCCTCGATCGTCTCAAGCGCGCGAAATAGCGGGGTGGTTTGCGGACCCGGGTCCGCGGACGCTATCCTTGGCCGGCTCCGTGACGACGACTGTGTTCCTTATGACCGACCTGTTGAAGACGCTTGCCCAAGAGCAGCAGAAGGCTGATCTCCCCGAGATCCGGCCCGGTGACTCCGTGCGCCTCAGCGTCCGCGTCGTCGAGGGTAACCGCGAGCGGCTGCAGAACTTCGAGGGCACGGTCCTGCGCGTGCGCGGCGGCGGCCTCGACCAGCAGATCACCGTGCGCCGCATCGCGAGCGGCATCGGCGTCGAGCGCACCTTCCTCGTGCACTCGCCCCGGCTCGAGAAGATCGAGGTGCTGCGCCACGGCCACGCCCGGCGGGCGGCGCTGTATTTCCTCAGGGAGCGCGTCGGCAAGTCCGCCACGCTGCGCGAGAAGCGGCGCTAGGCACCGTCGCACGTACGCGCCGGCCTCGCTCGGGCTCGAGCCGCGCGGCGCTCGAAGGATGATCCACCCGTGCCGACCCTGAACCACGAGAAGGGGCTGTGGCAGCGCGGCTTCACCCGCGTCGTCGGAGTCGACGAGGTCGGGATGGCGACGCTCGCCGGGCCGGTCGTCGCCGCGGCGTGCCTCGTCACGCCGGACGTGCGTCTCATCCGGCGCGTGCGCGACTCGAAGCTGTTGACCCGCGAGGAGCGCGAGAAGCTGGTGCCGCTGATCCGAGGCCGTGTCGCCGGCATCGGCATCGGCGCCGCGTCGGTCGCGGAGATCCACCGGTTGAATATCTACCACGCGAGTCATCTCGCGATGTTGCGCGCGCTCCGCCAGATCGGGGAGTACGACCACGTGCTCGTCGACGGGCGACGCATCCTCGACCCGAACTTCGCGCCGGGCAAGCACTCCGAGATCGTCCGAGGCGACATGAAGTCCTTCGCGATCGCCGCGGCCTCGATCGTCGCGAAGGTCACGCGCGATCACCTGATGGCGAAGCTCGCGGTGCGGTTCCCCGGCTATGGCTGGGAGCACAACGCGGGTTACCCCACGCCCGACCACCGCGCGGCGCTTCACGAGCGTGGCGTCACGCCCGTCCATCGGCGGGACTTCGGCACGGTGAAGCTGCTGCTGCTCGGCGAGCAGACGGTGCTCGACCTCGGCGGTGCCGCCGCTGAAATGGAGCGCGGCGGAACGATCGCGGAGGCGCTGCCGGCCGGACCGTGACGCCGGACTGTGACGAATGGCGCCGCGCGAGAAGATCGATTTGTCGAAGGTCGTGGCCTTGTGGACACGTTCGTCGCGAGCGGCGCGCTGGGTGGAGTCGCTTGATGACCAGCTCCGGTGCGCGCACCGCCGTGAGCCTGCGCCGTTTCGCCGAGGCCGACTACGAGCGAGCGGTCGGCGGCACAGCCCGAGGTCATGTACCAGGGGCTCACCATAGTCCGGCGCGATGAGCGCGGAAACGGCATCGCCATGGCGCTGAAGCCGAGGACCGTCGAATGGGCGCGCGACCACGGTATCCGCGAGATCCGCACGTGGAACGACACGCTCAATCGGTCGATGCTGCGGAATCAACGAGGCGATGGGCTTCGCAAGGCAGCCCGCGTGGATCCGGTTCACCAGGGAGCCCCGCCCCGACCCTAGCAACCCGGTGCCGATGCCTGGAGTGTGACGGACATCCGCCGGTCGCTCGGCGATGCGGGCGAGGCGGTCGCCGCCGGGATCCTCGAGCGGAGCGGCCTCTGCGTCGTTGCGCGCAACGCGCGCACGCGGTACGGCGAGATCGACCTGGTGTGCCGAGACGGCCGCGGCTACGTCTTCGTGGAGGTGAAGACGCGTCGCGTCGGGTCCTTCGTCGCACCGGCCGAGGCGCTCGACCGGCGCAAGGCCGCGCGGCTGACGCGCCTCGCGCAGAGCTGGCTCGCGGCCAAGGGCCGGCGCGCAGCGTCGTTCCGCGTCGTGCTCGCGGCCGTGACCGTCTCGGAGGCCGGCCCGACGGTGGCCTTCATCGACGTCGACTGACCGACGTGCGCGGATGACGCGAGGACGCAAGGCCGTTCGCCGGATGACAGCGGCCTCGCTCGGCTGCTACGCTGGCGCCGTGGTTCTTCTGGGCCTCAGGCGGGGTCGCGTGTCCACCCGGGCAGACGGCGGTCAGGGACTGGTGGAGTACGCGCTGATCATCGCGGTCATCGCGGTCGCCGTGATCGTCGCGATGATCTTCCTCCGCGACCGGCTCTCGAACCTCTTCAGCGACATCGCGAACAACGTGACGTAGCGTCCGCCGCGAGCGGCGTCGCCGCGCCGCCGCGGGCGCACAGGCAATCGCGAACGCGTTGACCCCGACGGTCGAGCGCGCGCGCTCCCCGCGCGACGCCGATCGACAGGAAGACCTCCCCCTCGGGCTAGCTCCTCGATGGCCGGTTCAGCGTCGCGTACAGCAGCGCGAGCGCGAGCACGAACGTGCCCGAGCCGATCGCGATCCACTCGGGCCGGTCGTTCATGAAGCTGCGAACCGTCCGCACCAACCCGAGTCCCTGGGCCGTCCACACGAGCCCAGCGACGGCGAGCGCGAGCTCCGCCAGGACGGCCAGCGCGCGGGAGACCGTCAGGTGAGGCCCGCGGCTCTCAGGGCGCGTCCGTCCGCCGGCGCAGCGCGTGGTCGGTGCGGACGCGGACCTCGTACCGATAGCCTCCCGGCGTCTTCGCGATGGCCACCTGCACCCCGTCGCACACCGGACAGCGAAGGACCACGCCCGGCGCATGGGTGAACGCGAGAAGAGTCGCGAGCTCGGCGTGGCGGCCGCAGTCGGGGCATCTTCCGAAGGCGCCGGTGAGGTCCTCGCCGAACAGTTCCGCGAGCAGTCCGCCGACCGCGTTGCCGTCGAGGGTCAGCTCCGCGTTCGAGGGTTCCATCCGACCTCCTACGTCCCGCTCGGCCCGAAGCGCTCGGTGCGGATGCGCTCGGCGCGCAGCCCCAGCTCGAGGAGCGCGTTCGCCGCGGACTCGACGAGCGGCGTCGGTCCGCAGATGAACGTGAGCGCCTTCGAGCCGAAGGCCCGGCTCACGTCGCCCAGCATCCTACGATCGATGCGTCGCGTGAAGCCGGCCCAGCCATCCGGCCGCGATCGCGTCAGCGTGTGGAACAGCTCGAACCCGTCGCGGCCGCCGGCGAGGCGGTCGAGCTCCTCCCGGTAGATGATCTCCTCGTAGCTGCGTGAGCTGAACAGAAGCGGCGCCGGCACCGAGGCTCCGGCTGCCGCGCGATGGCGCAGCATCGACATCATCGGTACGACGCCCGAGCCGCCGGCGACCATGAGCAGCGGTCCGTCGGTCCGGGCCGCGTCCCAGACGAAGTACCCGCCGATCGGCCCGCGAAGCTCGATCCGGTCGCCGGGCACGATCTGCTCATGCAGGAACGTCGACACCTCGCCGCCCTCGACGAGCTCGACGGTGAGGTCGAGCTCTCCCTCGCGCTCGGGCGCCGACGCGATCGAGTAGCTGCGCTGGGCGACGTACCCGTCCGCGGCGGTGAGGCGAATGTCGTAGTGCTGGCCCGCGCGATGCTTCGTCCACCGGGGCAGCTCGAACGTGAAGCTCTTCACGCGGGGAGTCTCCGGCGTGACCTTCTTCACCGCGGCGACCTGCCACTCGAGCGGGCCCGTCACCTCAGGGGCTAGTCACCGCTGTACCGCTCTTCCTTCCACGGGTCGCCGTGGTTGTTGTAGCCGAGCGACTCCCAGAACCCCGGCCGATCGTCGGCGACGAGCGAGATCGAGCGGGCCCACTTCGGGCTCTTCCAGAAATACAGGTGAGGGACGACGAGCCGCGCGGGACCCCCGTGGTCGGGCGGCAACGGCTTGCCTCCGTACTCGTACGCGATGAAGGCCTGGCCGTTCAGAAGATCCGGCAAGGGGACGTTCGTCGTGTAGCCGCCGTACGATCGCGCGACCGCGAAGCGCGCCGCCGGGTCGAGCTCGACGTGCTCCAGGAGGACGTCGATGCTCACGCCGCGCCACCGGGTATCGAGCTTCGTCCAGGTGGTCACGCACGAGATGTCGACGGTGAAGTCCCGCGCCGGCAGCGCCTGGAACTCGTCCCAGCTCCACTTCGCCGGCTCCTTCACCAGGCCCTCGACCGCGAACTCCCAGGTGCGCAGGTCGACGGTCGGTGTCGGGCCGGCGGACAGAACGGGAAAGTCCCTGACCAGGTGCTGCCCTGGCGGGAGGCGGTCCCTCATGTCGCCGGCGGCTCTCGGCCGGCCGGCGAAGCCGCGGGTCACGAAGCGATCTCTCATGTTCGCCGGCAGCCTACCGCGCGGCCCCGCCGAGCGGGCCGGCCCGAACGAGTTCGCGAGCGAGGGCGTGGCCAGCCGGTACGCCGGTACCATCGACGATACCCATCGCGCCGGGCGCCCGGGCGGCACATGGTGCCCGCGTGGTCCTCGCCGAAAGTCCGCCCGCCCGTGATCCGCCCTCCTCCGTCGCTGTCGTCGTCTCGTGCGCCCTGTGGGGACTCGAGGCCGCCCTCGTCAACGTCGAGGTCGATGTCGCGAACGGCCTTCCCAGCTTCGCCATCGTGGGACTTCCTGACACCGCGGTGTCGGAGGCGAAGGATCGGGTACGCGCGGCGGTCCGCAATTCAGGCTTCGAGTTCCCGCTGCGTCGCGTCACGGTGAACCTCGCGCCGGCCGAGCGGCGCAAGGAGGGCACCGGCTTCGATCTCGCGATCGCCCTCGGGGTCCTGCGCGCGAGCGGGCAGCTCGCTCGCGACGTCGACGCGCTGTGCCTCGGGGAGCTCTCGCTCGACGGAGGGCTGCGGGCGGTCCGTGGCGGGCTCGCGCGCTTGCACTGCGGCCGGTCTCACGGCTTCGTCAGCGCGCTGGTCGCGCGCGATAACGGCGGAGAGGCGGCGGCGCTCGGCATCGATGGTCTCCCCGTCGCCACGTTGCGGGACGCCGTCGACCACATCGAGGGTCGCATCCGGCTCGCGCCCGCCACGGCCCCACCGCCCGCGCCGCCGGCCGCGAACGCCATCGACCTCGCGGACATCGCCGGACAGGAGACGCCGAAGCGCGCGCTCACGCTGTGCGCCGCCGGCGGCCACAACCTCGTGCTCGTCGGGCCGCCCGGGACGGGCAAGAGCATGCTCGCGCACGCGCTTCCGGGACTCCTGCCGCCGCTCGACCCGGACGAAGCGCTGGCCGCCAGCGCGGTCCACGGCGTCGCGGGCCTGGTGGATCCGCAGCGGCCCCTTCTCTCCGCGCGGCCGTTCCGCGCCCCGCACCACACCGCATCGCGCCTTGCGCTCGTGGGTGGGGGAGCGCCGCCGCGCCCGGGAGAGGTCAGTCTGGCGCATACCAGTACGTACCAAACACACTAGAGAGGCGGGTGCGAGCCAGACGCATCGTGTGGATAGCACCCGGCCTACGTCGGCGCCGCGGTGTGCTCCGCCTCCGTGACTACAGATCGACTAGGCTTGAGCGCGATCCAGATGCGCAGCGCGGCGGGTGACGGCTCCCGGACAAGCTGAGTCGATGTCGCTAGAGTCTGGCCGGCGGATGGCAAGACCTCAGCGACGCGAACCCCGGACTCGGGCGCCGGTTCGCGCTGCCCGGTCCGGGGTTCTCGCGCCTCCCTACTTGGCGGCAGCGCTTCTCTGTTCGTGGATCGTGGAGGAAAAGGACGGAACGCTTTCCGCGTTTCGCATCGTCGATCAGATCAAGGCTGAGTTACCGCCCGATGTGCCGTCCGGGGCGACCCTCGAACTCCCGGTCGAGTTGAGTTTGCTGATAGCGATTCGCGGAGGAGAGGCCGGACGGACTCACGAGATTGGCCTGGAGTTGCACACCCCCGACGGTGAGCAAAAACGGCTGCGTGGAGCCCAAGTAACCATGGGCGGCGCATCACCGGGGGCGAATCTCAACACGCGACTGCGGGTGCTGCTGTCGAAGACCGGTCGCTATTGGTTCGACGTTCTTATTGACGGGGACCTGGTGACGCGAGTTCCGTTGATGGTTGAAGTTACTGATGCCGTCAGTGCGCCGCAGCCTCCAGATCAGCCACGTTCAGTGGCTCAGTGAGCGAGCTTCCGCCGACGGTGACGTTCGGCCCGGTCCTGAGATTCTCCCAGTCGATGTCGATGATTTGATCGAGCCGTTCGCCGGTTGCGCCAGTCGCGGTCGAGCCCGAGGCGGTGAGATCGTGAAAACCCGCCGCCACATAAAGCTCATCCTCAGGTACTCCGAAAACATGCGCTAGCAAAATGCCCTCGCCCAACCTATCCCAGTGGATTGCCGTTCCATAGCCGACCACTCGGGCCTTGGACCTCTCGCGAGGTGTCGCCTGACGGACCTGCGGCGGAAGCGAGCTAAGCGGAATCATCAGCGTCGCGCCGGAGGAGAGGCGTATGTCAACGCTCTTTTCTCGCACGCGAACGCTCTTGGCTAGGTTTCCGGCTCGAGCCACGACGACGCCTCCATTCTTCGACGACTTGCTCTCGATGGTCCCGGACGATTGCTTCGACTTGCTCGATTTGCTTACGAGTGTACCCGCGCGCCATTGCGGCCTTGACCGTCGGTTCCAGCCACACCTTTACGGCCTTCTTGTCCCCACGGTAGACGTGAACGTGCATTCGCTCCTGGAGGTCCTTCGACCAATACACCCAAAAGTCGTGGCCCTTGTCGCGAAAGAGTCGCCCCACGCCGGGCGGTTTCTACCATGCGAGCATCCCCGCGCGCGCGGGCATGCTCGCCCGTACTCACCGCTGACCGTCAGTGCTTCGTTGCCCGGCTCGAGGGCGGAGCACGGCCCGGTTCGTGTTCTTGCCCCGAGCGGTGGCGATCGTGGTTCATTTCGCTCGCCTCCTTCGCTGCGGCATCGGCTCGAGCAGCTTCCGCAGCTCGCGTCGATCCACGAACACGCGCGGACGCCCGGCTGGGCGTCTGTATGTCGTGAGCTTCCCGGCGACGACCCACCGATGGAGGGTCGTTCGGGCGATACCGAACTCCGCGACGGCGTCAGCGATCGCGATCAACTCGGCGCCCCTGGACATGTGCCCAGCAGTGTGACAGCGGACGGCGGGCGTCGCACCAAGTGTTCTGTCATGTCCTGTAGTGTACCATCCCGCCCACGGCAGTCGGAGACCGCAATACGGCACATGAAGCGCGATAGGGGGAGAGACACCGTGGCCATCAAGGACACCGCGATCGACCGCACCGCGAACGTAGCGAAGACGATCGAGGGCACCGCGACGTCGAGCAAGAGCAACGGAAAGACCAGGACGACCCACGAGCCGGAAGGCCCGGTGGACTGGGCCGCGAAGGACCGGGAGCTCACCAAGCGCCAGCGGGCGCAGCGTGCCCTCCGGCGCAGATACGCGCCCTTCAGCCGACCGCAGGCGCACGCGGCCGCGGTGGAGGCACTCGGACACTGGACCGTCGGCGACGAGCGCGCCACCGCCACGCAGGTCGCACTCATGCGCGCCATCGACGCCCTACCCCAGACGCGCAGGAAGAACGACGCCCTGCTGGATCTGGCCTATGACGCGATCCGCGCCGAGCGCGACGCGATCTGCGAGGCTTGGCTCGACTCACACGGGTTCGCCGCGCTGGATGCCGCCTTCGACCGGCAGCTCACGCGATGAGTGACGACACGGGCGCCCCAGGCTCCCTGCTCGACGCCGCCTTCGACTCTCTCGAGCGCCACCGTCTTCGGCGCCTGTGGAATGGAAGCAACGCTCGCACCGTGTCCTGCCGCGGCTGTGGGACCAGCATCCGGACTCCCGGTTACGGGAGCGCCCGCCGCTGGTGCGACCTGTGCCTGCCGATCGCTACCGACATGTCCCTGGTCCGCTCGGCGGCCAAGAAGTTCGTGCAGTACGGCCTCACCGACGCCGCCGCCGCAGCGGCGAAGGCGCTCGAGGACCTCCGCGGAGTCATGCGCGCCAACGGCCGCGCACCGTGAAGATCCAGACTCGCCGCTTCGAACTTGCGGGCGACTACGCGGGCTTCTGGATCAAGTTCCGGTGGGACGACGACGCCGAGAAGCGGTTCAAGAAGCAGTTCCAGAAGCAGCAGAGTCACGATCTGACGGTCAGGGACAGGCGAACGGAGTCAGGGGCGGCGCTTCAGAAGTCGGTCGCCCAGTCGCTCGCCCTGTTGCACGAGTGGTTCGCCGTGTTGGCGTCGATCACCGTGGCTTCGAACCTCACCGACGACGACGACCAGCCCGTCAACCTGACCACGCGCGAGGGCTGGCAGGAGATGCCCGAGGACTTTGTCCGTGAAATCAGGCATGCCGTGTCCCGAGACTGGAAGCGCTGGAGACGACGCTAGACCGGGCCAGCGAGTTCGAGGAGAGGGGCTTTATTCCGCGCGGAGTAGCGCCCCTCTTCTGTACCTTCAGATCGAGCCGTGCCGAGCGAGAATGGCGGCCGAGGGGACAGGGAAACTACTCCACATCACCTGGCCTGGTATTTCAAGCGCGCTGTAGGAGACCGCATGCGCTCGGGCTCGGCTAGCGCCGATCTAGGATGCTGTGGTTGCAATGATTGAGAAGCGTCTTGAGGTCACCCTCCCACAAGAAGGTGAACCGATTTGCTTGGTCGATGCGCGCGGCCCACAAGCCAGGCTGACTTCGCAGCCGTTCAACCTTGAGGCTCGGATGCCACGGATTCGCGTCGAGCCGCTCGATGGCTTCCATGATCGCGCCCTGCATCGCCGCGGGTTTCTTGTGCAGCCGACGCTTGAAGTTCGGCTCCATCTTGAAGGGCACGCTGGGTACTAGTCGTTTGTCAGCAGATCGCGAATAACGTCCTTCGCCGAGTCGTAGACCCGTCCCTCGCCCCTCGCCAGGGCCCGACGAGTCTCCTGCTCACCTGCCTGCCACGCCTCTGTCCAGTAGTAGAGCTCGTCGGCCGGGACTGATGCCGGCATTCCCCGAGGAGCGGTGAGCGGGTTATTGCTGGTAGTCGCCGACGTGCTGATAGGGACAGTCGCTGCGCTGGCGACCGTCCGTTGCGGGTCGATGGTGATCGTTGTCACTTGCTCTTCTCCCCGGACACGCGATCGCGCTGCTCGAGAAACCCCACTAGTAGGCCCGCTAACTCCCGAAGGCGGTGCTCCGTGAGGCCATACCGCCCCAAAACCTTGACTGGCACAAAGCGTACCGCCTCGGCCTGCTGGCGGCGCTCCTCGGGCGTCCCGAGCAACACTGGCGAGGCCAAGGCGCCAAACGTCAGGATGATCTCGTCGGCCTCGGTCTGGACGAGAAATTGGTTGAGAAAGTAGATCGGCGTCTCGTCGATTCCGACCCAGACAACGGGGACCTGGATTGGGGTCCCATCATCTGGCCGTTCACTGCTCACCACGTATCGGCATCCTAGTCTGAGCGCGGCGGTCGGTTAGGCGTCTAGACAGCCCAGCGCCGTCCCATTCCGGGGAGCCGTTGATCCGGCGGCGCCGCACCGGCACCCTTCCTCGGATATCCCGGTCCGCCCTGCTCACCGCGCGAGCGCCTCGCCGATGATGCCCGAGCGGCGGGCATCCATGGTCAACAGGTTCTGGATCGCGTCCGCAAGCTGGCGGACGCGGTCGGCGCTGTCGACCGACTCGATATTGAACGTCATGTAGTAGGTGCCGCCGCCGCTCGGCGAGCCGGTGCCCTTCGCCAGAGGCGTCACTTGGATGTGCTCCTGTCCCGCCTCACCGACGAGCAGCAGTTCCGGCCGCCCCGGCTTGGTGATGTGGTCCATGCCAGATGCGCCGGCGCCGACCGACATACCCCCGATGTTCACGTCGCCCCCCAAGACCCTCACCGCGATGGTCGCTTCACGATGGCGGGCGATATCGTTGAGACGCCACTCGGCATCCGTCCAGTTCGGGAGCACGACGTCCGTGGGCTCGAGACGTCTGCGGGCGATGTCATTGAGACGCCACTCGGCATCGGTCCAGTTCGGGAGGGCTACCGACGTGTTCTGGTCGCGCGGTTGCACGAGGTCCCTGAGCCGCTTCTCGGCGTCGGCCACATCGGGCAAATCGATGTGGACGTGTGGGATCGGCGGGTTGCCGAACAGCGTCCAGAGCGGGTTGACGAGGTCGATCGCGCCGTTTATCGCGGTCGCGACCGCATTGAGGAAGTCCCGGAAGCCTACCCGGACGAGGTCAACGGCGACGGTGATCCCTGTCCCCATCCCGGTGAAGAACTCGGACGCCTGCTTCTTCGTCAGATCGAAGTTCTCGCCCGCGTTCTTGAGCGCGCCGCCGAGGATGTCGCGGATCGCGGGTGCGAGCTCGAGCCGGGTGACCTTATCCCAGTCCTTGAAGTTCTCGACGAGCTTGGAGACAGCCTTCCAAGCCTGGTCATCAACAAAGAGGGCGAACGGGCGGAGGACGTCGGCGTCGAGCCAGTGGATCGCGGCGCCGGTGTCGCGACCACGCTGCTCCCATATCTTCTGCTGTTCGGTCTGGATCTTGATCGCCTCGTTGTTCTTCTCGACGTCTCCGGTCAGGCCGCGCAGGTTCTCACGAAAGGGGTTAACCGCTCGGTCGGCATCATTGGTCGCGCTGATCCAGGTGTCGAACTTCTCGCGCTTGCCGAGCTCGTCGGTGAGGCCGGTGATGAAGGCCTTGCTGTTCTTGGTCGCGGTCTCCGTCTTGGTCTGGATGTCGCCCCAGTTTTCGTCCCAGGCGATCTTCAGCGCGATGACCGCGCCGATGAGCCCGAACACCCCGAGCGCGAGCTTCAGCGCACCGAACTTCTCGATAATCTTGCTAATCGCCCCTCCCTCCGAGCCGATCGCGGCGATCCCCTGAGCGAGCTGAGAGAACTTGTTGATCGTGTCGCCGATGGGGTCTCCGAGCGCCTGATTCGCCAGGCCGGCGATCGCCGCGGCTTCGAGGAAGTGCTGCGCCGCGGGCGGGAGCTCCGAGAACTTCGTCTTCAGGTCCTCGAGACGCTGCCAGGCGAACTTGAGGACCGGCTCGATGATCCCCCATGCGGTAACGACCGCGTTCTTCACCGCGTCCCAGATTCCGGGGACGTTGTCCACGAGCCAGCTGAAGGCGTTACGGATGGAGGTCTCGAGGATCGGTCCCGCGGCGGCCCAGAAGTTCCCGATGGCCGTCTTCACCGCATCCCACACGATCGGCGCCTGAGCCTTGAGGTAGTTGAACAGCGGCGTGACGACGCCCGTGTGGAACGCGCCGAGACTCTCCCCGATCCTCGTCACGAGTCCCATGAAGTCGCCGGCCGCCTGCGGGCCGATGATCGAGCTGAGGAAGTCCCCGCCGCCCGCCTGCTGCCCCTGGAAGGCCGCGACCATGTCCTTGACGACGCCGATGGCGATGCCCACGCCGTCCCTGAAGCGCCCGATCCCGGCGACGATCGTTGGCAGGACCCTCTCGGCGAGTCCGAGTAACGCCGAGGCCATGTCCGCGAGGATCGGGATGAAGGCCATCCCGATCTGGTTCTTCAGCCCGGCGAGGTCCTCGCCGAGGTTCTTCTGCGCGAGGCGGAAGCGCGTCGCCGCGGCGAGCGCCTTGTCGTCGAAGACCAGCCCCATCCGCGCGGCTTCCGCGCCGAGCGCCGCGAGCCCGTCCTTGCCCTGGTTGAGGAACGGGATGAGGTCCTTCCCGGTCTTGCCAAAGATCTTCATCGCCAGCTCGGACTTCTCGACGCCGTCGGGCATCGCCTTGAACTTCTCGGCGATGTTCCCGAGGGTCGAGGAGAAGTCGACATTGCCGGCCTTGTTCTTGACGATCTCGATCCCGAGCTTGGCGAACTCATCCTTGTTCGTGACGAGGCTCTTGGAGAGCTTGCCGAAGGTCTGCGATAGCGTGTCGGTATCGAGGCCGAGCTTGTGGCCGGCGTACAGGAGCTTCGAGGACTCGATCGCACCGAGGCCGGTCTCACGCGCGAGGCGCTTGACCTCGCCCGCCGCCGCGGCACTCGAGTCGGCGAGCTTGATGATCCCGCCGACGGCCGCGGCAGTAGCCGCCGTGGTCGCAGCGATGCCGGCGACAACGGCCTTACCCGCTGTGCCCAGCTCGTTGAACTTGCCCGAGAGCTTGCCGAGCGCGGCACTCGCCATGTCCTTGACGGAGATCGCGATCGCGATCTCTACGGCCTCTGACACTCTTACCTACTCCGAGGCGCTGGCTAACGGGGCTTCGCCGACGCGGCGTGCGACCCTAACGCGCCACGCCGACTGGCCCCGAAAAAGGGATGGCCGGAACTGTCTCACTCGATGTCGTACTCGACGTCGGTCGCGAGGTTATTGCTGACGGTCTCGACCGAATCGAACAGGTTCTTGCGGCCCTTGAGCACGGGGTGGCCCTCGCGCACGCGCTTGCCCTTGATCACCGTGACGGCGGTGCCGTCGATGTCGACGTGGAAGGTTTCCTTTGCGACGTAGACCTCGCGCTTCCCAAGTGTCTTCAGTGAGATCGGCACCTTACTTGACCTCCCATTCGTAGCCTTCCTCGATTTGTGCGGGCTCGACGACAGTGCGAGCGCCGTCCCGGCGCGCGATGTAGGCGGTAGCGCTCGAGCCGTATAACGAATGCGGGGTGAGGATCAACGAGACGGAGTAGCCGCCGCCGCGGTCCGCGAGCCGGCCCGCCATGTTCTCTAGGTCGGCCGACGACGGCCGCG